>JAABRJ010000231.1 GCA_011390985.1 Desulfobacteraceae bacterium | reverse complement strand
CCCCCTTCACCGGCATCCGCCAGTTTCATTCCGGACTGGATATCGCCACCCGTCAGGGAACCCCCGTTATCGCGCCGGCCGATGGGGCCATCACCTTTGCAGGTCCCGAAGGGCTGATGGGTAATATGGTCACCATCCAGCATGGCCACGGCATCGTCACCCGCTACGGGCATCTGAGCAAGATCCTGAAGAAAGCGGGGGACAAGGTCAACCGCGGTGAGGTCATTGCCCACGTCGGCAACACCGGCCTCAGTACGGGACCCCACCTGCATTATGAAGTCCTGGTGAGCGGGGTTCAAGTCAACCCCGCCAAATACATCCTCAACTAGCGCCCATCCACAAGCAAGACCTTTTCAGGTGTCTTCTGAGCCGATGTCGAACCGGATGCCCTGGGCCAGGGGCAGCTGCCTGGACCAGTTGATGGTGTTGGTCTGGCACCGCATAGAGGTCTTCCAGGCATCCGAGCCCGCCTCTCGGCCCCCGGGATCGCCTTTCGGGGCCCCGCAGACCATGCGATCAGTTGACGAATACGACCGATACGTCCTTCACGGCATTGATCACCTTCTGGGAGATGCTGCCCAGAAAAAACTCCTTGATGCCTGAGATACCCCGCCGGCCGAGCACCACGACGTCGTAACCAGCCTGCGCCTCGGCAGCGATGTCCTGGGCGATCCCCTTTTTTTTGGCCTCCATTTTAATTTTAAGGGCCTCGGCAGCGAAGCCTGCGGCCAGAAGGTCGTTCTTGGCGTGGGTCAGGGCGTTTTCCATCAATTCGCGCTTTTTGGCTTCGATGGTGCAAAAAGAGCTTTGCTGAGTCACGAAATAGGGGGTAAGTTCCGGACTGTCCATTTCGCAGATCGTGGCCGTGTCCGGTACGACGCTGAACAGGGTGATGCGGCTGTCGGGGGTGAAGGTCTGGGCGACAAATGCGGCCGCCCGTTGAGCGTTTTCAGAGTCGTCGATTGCAATCAGAATTTTTTTGGCCATGGGGGTTCTCTCCTTTTGGGTTGGGGATGTGAAGCACGCTGCCGGCAACACCCGCCAAAAACAACCGGCAGAGCCCGTATTGCTGCCAATCCGCAGGCAGGCGGTGTCTTTCGAATGTCTGCCGACAACCTGGGGTAAGGCAAGCGATGAAGACAACTAATGATAGTATTGTAAGCCAAATGTCAAAAACAAGGGGTGGGCGAGATTTTTGGAGATGGACGTCAGGCCGCGTGCCGGAAAAACGGGCAGGATTGACAGCGTATTGGGAGTTGACTATTTTTGCCTATAGGCAACTTTTAAAATTGTCTGTCTGCCTTCACCATTCCCCGGGCCAGAAAATCCGGTTTTTGGACCTTCGCGGAGGGCCCTATGAGCGCCAAAGAAATCTATGAATGTCGGAAATGTCATCGTCGGGAGCAGGTCGAAGCAAAGCGGGTTCCCGAGTGCTGCGGCCAACCGATGGCGGCCATCGACCCGCTGCCGGTCTGCAATGTTTCCCAGACCGCCGAACATTCGCGCCTGGAGGATGAGGGCGAGCCCTGCGATGACGGCCGCGGTGGGCTGCGCTAAAGTCGCCGTTCGTCCGCGGCGGGCTCAGGCCCTCGGTAAAAATGTATCGATTTAGCGGGTTGGGAGTTGCTCAGCGGGTCTGGGCGAAACGCGAAAGGGGCGCGCCGCCGCATTTTTTTTGCAGAGGAGGCGCCGCCCCAAACTGGTGTTTTTTTTGAGGTCAATGCTTGCGGCGCGGTGGCGGTTCGCCCCGCTTGAAAGGGTTTGTAAATGCCAGAGGCCACGAAGGAAACAATTGCGGTACATGCGGTCGTCGAAATGACCACCGACAGCCTGCAGGCGATTGTCAGAAATGCCAAGGCCATGGCCGGCCGGGATCAAAACGGCCGGTATCGGGTGGACACCGCCGACAAGGTCGGGGAAATGATTTCGCGCTTTCTGCGCCAGCATGATTTTGAAGGGTTTGTCGAGAATATCGACAACTACAAGGCCTGAAAAGGCCCCTGCGGTCTGGGTAAGAGGCTGGGGTGCTTGCCAAAAGCCCCCTGGCGTGTGCCGCTGTTGCTACATACAAAACCGTCTGATTGCCGATCCTCTGCGGGCCCGAGGGGCCCGCTAAAGCCGCTGGTTGCGAGGGTAGACGCGCCGGGTTCCCGGGTTCGTTCCCGCCTTGCCAGCGCCATCGATCGTGGTTAGGGTTATCAAATGCCGCTGATTTTACCGACAGCTGCCTTAAATTCTCGCCCCTAAAGGATACGCCATGACGACATCCTCCCTCCCACCCGAAACCCTGGCGGAATTCAAGGACAGCTTTTCCTACGGAACGCGCCCCGATCTTAACTTCAAATTTCTGAAGCACCTGCCGGGTCAGGCGGCCGCTGAATTTTTCCGGCTGCTCCTCTGGAAGCTGGGCGACGCGTTGGACGACGGCGATTTCAGCCGTCTGGTCGACCACGTGCTGGAATGGCAGGCCAGGGGCTATGCGGAGGCCAAACAGTTCGCCTACGCCGACGGCCCCTTCACGCCGCTGGCCAAACCGCTCTCCGAGGCCCGCATGGCGCTGATCTCCTCCAGCGGCCATTTTGTGGACGGGGACGACCCTGAACCTCTGGGGATTGCCGCCATGACTCAGGAAATGGCCATGGCCAAGATCATGGAGCTGATCAAGGCGCCCCCGACCCTTTCCGCCATTCCTTTCGATACCCCGCCGCAGCGGCTGCGTGTGCGCCACGGCGGGTACGATATTCACGGAGCCCAGGCGGATCATAACGTCGTTCTGCCCCTGGACGGCCTTCGGCAACTGCAGGCCACGGGCAAGATCGGGGCGCTCACCGATACTGCGTAC
>JAABRJ010000230.1 GCA_011390985.1 Desulfobacteraceae bacterium | reverse complement strand
GCGCTCACCTCCACTGCGTACTCCTTCATGGGGGTTTGTGCCCAGATCCGGCTGTTGAAGCGAAACGGGCCGGAATGGGTTTCCCTCCTGCAGGCGCAGCAGGTTGAGGCCCTTTTGCTGGTGCCCGTCTGACCGATCTGTCACATGTCGGTCGGACATGTCGCCAGACTGATGGAAGCCGCCGGGATCGCAACGGTGATCGTGGCCAGCCGGGTCTTCCGCGCTCAGCTGAAAATGATGCATCTGCCCCGGGTGCTGCTGACGCCGCACGTGATGGGGCGCCCCCTGGGGCCGCCGGGAAACCCCAACCGTCATCATGAAGTCCTGACCGCCGCGCTCACCCTGCTGGAAACGGCCTCCGAAGCGGGCACCATCGTTTCGCTACCCGGCAGCTATCGGCCTTAGCGCCGCCCCACCCCACACCGAAGAAAGGAAAAGCCATGGCCAAAATAACCTTCAAAGGCACACCGACCACCACCCAGGGCGATTTGCCGCGGGCCGGCAGCCCGGCGCCGGATTTCACCCTCACCAAAACGGATCTTTCCGACGTCACCCTCTCGGATTTCAAGGGCAAACGGGTGGTGCTGAACATTTTCCCCAGCGTTGACACCCCGGTTTGCGCCACCTCGGTGCGACGCTTCAACCAGGAGGCCAGCAAGCTGGACAATTGCGTGGTACTGTGTGTTTCCAGGGATCTGCCTTTCGCCCATGCCCGTTTTTGCGGCGCCGAAGGCCTCAACGCGGTCGTTTCGGTTTCCGATTTTCGCACCGGAAGTTTTGGCGGGCGCTACGGGGTGGCCATTGCAGAGGGTCCTCTGAAGGGGCTGCTGTCACGGGCGGTGGTGATCGTGGATGAAAAGGGAAAAGTGGTTTACACCCAGCAGGTCCCGGAAATCGCCGAGGAGCCGGATTACGCGGCGGCATTGGCGGCCCTGACCTGATTGGCGCCCGATCGAAGGGGGGGCGATCTTGGCGTCTGGGCGCCCAAACTATCGCCCGACAGTGGAGCACCCCCCGGGATGCCCTCTCGGCA
>JAABRJ010000229.1 GCA_011390985.1 Desulfobacteraceae bacterium | reverse complement strand
CGGCACCCCTCGGACCGTGCTACGCGTCGGCCACGGCGCGCGCAAAGTTCAGGGCCGTAAAATCCTGGTGCGAAACGTAGCCCAGTTCGACGCTGACGAACCAGGCGGCCATGTAAGATCTGCGGTCGGCACTCCACAACCAGCGCTGTTCGCGGTCGAACACCGGGTTCAGACAGAAATCCCGGTTGCGGGGGGTTTCCGTCACCAGCGACAGCAGCTCCTCGACCGTCGGCAAACGCCAGTTTCGCCGTCGGCCGAAGCCTTCGCTGTTCAGCCGCTTTACATAGGCT
>JAABRJ010000228.1 GCA_011390985.1 Desulfobacteraceae bacterium | reverse complement strand
TGCTCCGCCTCCATCACCGGTTTCAAGCGGTCGCCAACCAGCAAATGTTGGGCTTTTTTTCTATTGACATACAATATATAGTATGAAAAGTGGTAAGTTCTCAAACGTCATGGCCGATATAAACTGTGGCTATGCAGAGATTTCTCTTAAAAATTCGGTCTTCGGGGAACGCCCCGCTCTATCAATGCAGGAGAACTGGCATGGATCAAAAAGGAAAATTTCTGGTGATGGAGGACGGGCAGCTCGACCTGACCCAGTACGTTTGGGACGACCACCGCTTTGCCGACATCCTGATGCGCGAAAAGATCCTTGACACCGACCAGGCAATGGCGATCAGCCGTTTTCTGCGACAGGAAATCGAAAAGCTCGAACTCAACACCATCACCGTGCCATTTATCGAGCAGTTGATCGAAGCCAAGTTTCTCGAGTACGGCCTGGTTAAACCAAACTCGCTTCTTTTTGACAAAAGCATCTTCGTCCACAACGGCCTGAACCTTTCGGAGAATGCCCGCAAGGTCCTCGAACGGCGTTATCTCAAAAAGGATGCGGACGGGACGCTGCTGGAAACCCCGCAGCAGATGCTTCGGCGGGTGGCGTGCCATGTCGCCTCGGCCGAAAAAAATTACGGCGCCGAAACCCGCGTCCGGGAGGTGGCGGATGTCTTCTACCAGTTGATGGCCGAGGCCAAATTCCTGCCCAACTCCCCCACCCTGATGAATGCAGGCCGCCGCCTGGGGCAGTTGGCGGCCTGCTTCGTGCTGCCCGTGGAGGACAGCATGGAGGGCATCTTCGGTGCGCTGATGAACGCCGCCATGATCCACAAGTCCGGCGGGGGCACAGGGTTTTCCTTCTCGCGCCTGCGCGCCAAGGACAGCAACGTCGGCTCGACCGGCGGCGTGGCCTCCGGGCCGGTTTCGTTCATGAAGATTTTCAACACCGCCACCGAGCAGGTCAAGCAGGGCGGCACCCGGCGGGGGGCCAACATGGCCATTCTGCGGGTGGACCACCCCGACGTCCTGGAGTTCATCAATTGCAAGCAGGAAAACCAGGCCCTCAACAATTTCAATATTTCGGTGGGCGTCACAGACGCCTTCATGCAGGCCGTGCAGGCGGACGCCGCCTTTGATCTGCTCGACCCCCGCGACGGCCGCAAGGTGAGCATGCTCAAGGCCGCCGAGGTATACAGCCTGATGGTGGAGCGGGCCTGGGCCAACGGCGACCCCGGCATCATTTTTCTCGACCGCATCAACCGCGACAACCCCACCCCCGCGCTGGGAGCGATCGAAAGCACCAACCCCTGCGGCGAGCAGCCGCTGCTGCCCATGGAGGCCTGCAATCTAGGTTCCATCAACCTGGCGCGCTTCGTCAGCGAAAAAACCGGCACACCTGCCATCGACTATGAGGCGCTCAAAGAGGTGATCGGCTGGTCGGTCCGGTTTTTGGACGACACCATCGACGTGTCGCGCTATCCCCTGCCCGAAATTACCGCCATGGTCCAGGGCAACCGCAAGATCGGGCTGGGGGTCATGGGGTTTGCGGATCTGCTCTACCATCTGGCGGTCCCTTACAACTCCGAGGCCGCGCTGCAGATCGCGGCAGAAGTGATGAGCTTCGTCCAGAAAACCGCCCAGGAGGCTTCCAGAACCCTGGCCAAGGAGCGCGGGGTGTTTAAAAATTTCGATAAAAGCGTTTTCAAGGGCCGCAAAAACACGCGCTTGCGCAACGCCACGACCACCACCATCGCGCCCACCGGAACCTTGAGCATCATCGCCGGCTGCTCCAGCGGCATCGAACCGCTTTTCGCTCTGAGCTTCGTGCGCACTGTCATGGACAACGACAAGTTGACCGAGGTCAATCCATTTTTCAAAAAAACCGCCATAGAGCGGGGTTTCTACAGCCGCGACCTCATGCAGGCGATTGCAGCCTGCGGCACCATCCAGGCAATGAACGAAATCCCCGAAGACATCCGCCGGGTTTTCGTGACCGCCCACGACATTTCGCCGGAATGGCATATCCGCATGCAGGCCGCTTTTCAGCAGCACACCGACAACGCAGTCTCCAAAACCGTCAACCTGCCCCACCACGCCAGCGTGGCGGACGTGCGCAAGGTCTATGACCTGGCCTACAAGCTAGGCTGCAAGGGGGTGACGATCTACCGCGACGGCAGCAAGCAAAACCAGGTGCTCGCCTTCTCCCAAAAAACGGCGGCCGACAAGGGGTTCATGACAGCCGTGAAGGACCGGCCGGAAACTTTGGAGGGGTTTACCACCCGAATGGCGACGGGCATGGGGCACCTTTACGTGACCGTAACCGAATACGAGGGCCGGCCGTTTGAGGTCTTCGCCACCATCGGCAAATCCGGCCGCTC
Source organism: Desulfobacteraceae bacterium (assembly GCA_011390985.1). Taxonomy (GTDB): domain Bacteria; phylum Desulfobacterota; class Desulfobacteria; order Desulfobacterales; family JAABRJ01; genus JAABRJ01. Next base: position 1,871 of record JAABRJ010000228.1, on the reverse strand, counting down.
GACCACCGCCAAAACCGAGGCCATCGGACGGCTGGTTTCGCTGGCGCTGCGGTCGGGGGTCGAGGTCACAGAGATCGTCAAGCAGCTCAAGGGGATCGGCGGGGAACACCCGGTTTTCCAGAAGGGCGGTCTGGTGCTGTCGATTCCGGACGCCATCGGGCGAATCCTCGAAAAGCGCTACCTGAAAAACAGCGCGGGCGGCCCCCCCGCCAAACGCGGCAAGAGCCTGTCAGGAGAGACCTGCCCGGACTGCAGCCAGACCATCAGTTTCGAGGAAGGCTGCATGACCTGCCATTTTTGCGGGTACAGCAAATGCGGGTAGAGAAACGGGTGCGGCCGCCTGTCGATCGGGGAGCACACCCCCCCTTTGGAACGAACGGCTGCTCAACCCTTGGCGGGCGGTTGCGGGTCGTCATCCGCCGGGGGCTCAAGCCCCTTGACAGTCCCGTTGACGGCCGCGTAAACTGACTTGAACGCTTCGGGGAAGGTGGTCGGGGAGATCCGCCCGGTTTCAATGAATTTAACCACGATTTCTTTGGCGGCTCTCAGGATCTGTTCATCGATTGAACTCATGGGGGGTACCTTGCTGGATTTAAGAGAGTGGGTTCAGGTCGCGCTAACAGAATCCGCCCCGGCTGTCAAGACGCGACCCGGCGGCTATCACGGGACCGGCGGAAGCGGCCGGCTGGGCCGGTCTCGGAAAACCCCCGGCCCGCCGCCGGCTGCAGACCACAGCCGGCGGCATGACGCTGAGCGAGGAAAGATGAGCATCTCTGTGCGCCCCCTCCCCGTTTTGCTCCGATTCGTCCTGATCGGTCTCTGCCTGTTGCTTCTGGCCGGTCTTTTTGGCGGCTGTTCGCAGATGTCCACAATTCAAAAGAAAGGCCGCCAGCTTACCCGCGAATTGCCGTTCACCGGAGACGGACTCAGACGCACGCTGGCCATCGGACCGGTGGAAAACCGCACGCCTTACAGGCGCCATCCCTTCGAAAAGCAGCTGAAGGACCGTCTCGGCGAAACCCTGCAGGGTGCTTGCCCGCGGGTCCTGATGCCCGCAGCAGCCGACAGCCTGGTCCAAAGCGCCCTGGAATCCCTCCGGCCCCAAGGCGCCGGTGCCGGCCCCCCCAAGAACCTGGTGCTGGCCGAGGCCGGCCGGCAGGCGGGGCTCAACGCCATTTTAACGGCAGCGGTGCTGGACATCTCGGCCATCCGTCAGGAAGAGGGCCACCTCTGGTACAAGGACACCCTCACCTACCTGCGGGTCCAGGTGGCCATGACGGTTTACGACACGGCCACAGGCGCCAAACTGCTGGACGAAACCACCGAGCATAAAACCGAGGTCGAGGACCTGGACGGCGCTGACGTGCTGCGCAGCGAAGATCAGATGCAGCCCGCGATCAGCTCGGCCCTCGATCAGCTGGCCGCGTTGGCCAGCGAACGGGTGTGCGAACGGCTGAGCGCTTTGCCTTGGCGCGGCTTTGTCATCGCCCGAGAGGGCGATCGGCTGGTGCTCTCCTCGGGAGCCGCCATCGGGCTCAAGCCCGGCATGGCCCTGGAAATTTTTGACGACAGCAGCACCATCGACGGCGCCCAAGGCCAAAAGTTCTTCCTGCCCGGCCTGAAAATCGGGGAGGCCCGGGTTTCGGCGGTGACCGAATGGCAAGCCGAGGCAACCCTGGTCAGCGGGGAACAGGTCAAAACCGGCAACAGCGTCAAACTCCGGTAATCCGCGACGGACGCAGGGCCGAGCGTCAACGGGGTGCCCATCCGCTCAGAGTTCTTCCGGGGTGAAGGCCACCACGTCGTCGATTCGCCCCCGATCGGTTAATAGCATCACCAGGCGGTCCACCCCCAGGGCATTGCCGGCGGCC
>JAABRJ010000227.1 GCA_011390985.1 Desulfobacteraceae bacterium | reverse complement strand
AGGGCGGCTTCGGGGTCCGTCGCGACCAGCTGGATGGTGACGCGGGCGCCTATCTGCCGGCCAAGCTCTGCGGCGGCGGTCTGCAGCCGGGGAAACTCGGCCAGGAACAGGTGGTCCACCAGGATGGCCAGGTGCCGGAAGGCGGTGATCTCATGAAACGCCCGGATGTCGTCTTCGAAGCTTTTAAAGGCGTCGATGTAGCAGAGGTTGCGCACACCGCTGGCGTCGTTGCGGCGCGACAGACCCTGGAGGCCGGCATCGATGACGGTCGCGGCCACAACCGGTTTGGGCAGCCGGCGCTGCCGAAAGGCTTCGTTTGAGGCGATGGCACCCAAGGTCACCACGATGTCGATCTGCGGGTCGGCCAGCAGGTGGCCCAGGGCGGAGCGGATGCGGGTCGGCTCCCAGTTGCCCTCGATGTCCGCGCTGGCTGGAAAACGCACGTCAAACTCAGCGACGGTCAGGGTCAGGATCTCCTGCTGCAGAATCGACCGGGTTTCCGGAAAACGCATGGCCGGGCCGTCCCGCAGGATGCCGATCCGGACCACCGGCAGCCCCCGGGCGTCCGTGTCGATCGGCAACAGTCCCCAGAGGATCAACACGATAAGCGGACCGACCCAAACTCTGCGGTGCTTCATGACCCAGCTCCTGCGCGGATGGCTGCACGGCCTGGTCCCGAAAAAAGAATAACGCGAACGATATCGAAACACAGCCCCCACCCCACGCTGTGAACGTCACGCCAAGCGGTGTTAAAAAAAAGCCGCCGCAGTTTCGAGATGAACTGCAGCACCGCCGCCGGGGGTTTCCAGGCCGCCGTCAAGACTGAAAGGGCGCATCTTAGTACAGGCGATATCTCAAAACAAGAGGTGCGCAAGTCATCCCGCGAAAAAACGTTCGGCGGGGTTATGGCGGGTTCGTCAGGGGGGGTGCGGGTGCCAGGACCAAAAAAGGGTGGCTCACATGAGCCACCCTGGGAGGAGGAGTGAATGCGAAAGCTGATGAGTTTAACACGGCTCATACACGCCTTCGCGTGACCACTTGCACTTTAAGGCGCGCGAGCCGGAGGTCAAGGGGCGCCACAAAAAAACAGCCGATTTGCGTCACAAAAAACCGCCGGGTCGAAAAGGGGCGCCGCTTCTGAGGGTTGCATTCAAACCTGTCAGTGGTTACGCTTGGCTGGCGTGTGAAAAGCGGCGAATCATACGGTTTCGAAAAAAGCGCCACGGCGCGGCGCGCGCCTTTCTGCAGAAACACCGCACGGCGGGTTAAAACACTTTTTGTGCAACCGCCCATCTAGCACAACGATGAACGCGCTTCAATGAACCTTCAATTATTCCAACCGATTTGTAAAGGAGACACCCCCATGGAACGGAAAGACATTATCGCCATCGCCGAAGGCCTCAGAATGATCGAGGAGGGGGTCGAGAAGATCCAAGGCGTGATGAAGGAAAAGAAAATCAAGTCGATCAAAGACATTGCCGCCGAATTGATCCCCGTCTTTCAGGCCCACGACGACAGCCTTTGCGAGGATGTGATCAAGCATCTGGGGTGAGGCTGCGCGAATCGGAACTGGCGGCCTCTTCCGGCGGCAAAGATGCCGCCCTGGCCTGGCGCGCAACAGCGGCCGGAGAAAGTGTGAAAAAGTAAGATGAACGTCCTTCTCGACGTGTTGTTTGCGTCCTGGCAGCTTCTGCGGGAGGCAGCGGTTTACATCCTTTTCGGTCTGCTGATCAGCGGCCTGCTGGGTGCTGTGCTCGCACCGGGGACCGTGGCCCGCCATTTGGGTCGGGGGCGTTTTCGCTCGGTTTTCAAGGCGGCGCTCCTGGGGATACCGTTGCCGCTTTGCTCCTGCGGGGTCCTGCCGGCCGCCGCCACCCTGAAAAAACAGGGCGCCAACAAAGGCGCGACGGCCGCGTTCATGATTTCAACCCCCGAATCCGGCGTCGATTCGATTGCCGTTTCCTACGCCCTGCTGGATCCCATCCTGACCCTGGCCCGCCCCCTTGCGGCGTTCCTGGCGGCCGCTGCCGCCGGGGTGGCCACCAACCTGCTTGAATGGCCGCAAAAGACTGAAGGATCGGGGCCCGTCGGGGTCCCACCCCAGGCGCCAGGCTTGCGAAAGGGCATCGGGACCCGGCTGGCGGAGGGTCTGCGCTATGCCCTGACGGATATCTGGGCGGACCTGGCCCCCTGGTTTTTCCTCGGCCTGCTGCTGGCCGGGGGCGTTATGGCCCTGGTACCTGCAGACTGGCTCGGCCGGCACCTGGGCGGCGGGGTGCCCGCCATGCTGCTGATGCTGGTGGTGGGGATACCGATATACATCTGTGCCTCGGCCTCCACCCCCATTGCGGCCGCATTGATTCTCAAGGGTGTCAGCCCGGGTGCGGCGCTGGTTTTTCTGCTGGTCGGGCCGGCCACCAATGTGGCCTCGTTGACGGTGCTGTGGCGGATTCTGGGCCGGCGTGCCGCCGCCGTCTACCTTGTCGTTGTGGCGTCTTCCGCGCTTCTTTGCGGTCTGGCGGTTGACGGGCTCTATGCGAGCCTCGGATGGTCGGCCCAGGCGGTTGTCGGGCAAGCGGCGGAAATAGTTCCCGCGGCGGTTCAGTCGGGGGCCGTCGGCGTTCTGCTGCTGCTCTCGTTGCACCCCCTTTTGCAGCGGCTCAAAGCGCTGTTCGGCCGGGCGGCCGGCTGCCGCCCGTCGCCGTGCTGCAAGTCGGGGTCCGGGGTGCCGGCTTCGTCCCAGCCCTGCGGCGCCACCTGAGGATGCCGCTGACGGACCGGACCGGTCCATTTACCGTGTTAATCCCAGGTCTTTTATCGATTCGCGCCGTGACAAAGTGCTTGACAAAATCTTCGCCGCGCCGTATTCAGTTGGCTCTTCCAAAAATTGCTGGGAAGAACGGCTTCGCGTGTGGCGGCGCCGACAAAGGGCAAAGATGGCTCGCCGCCAGTGGCGGTCTTGCGGGGTGGGCTGACGTCAGCTAAGGAGCATGGGGACGGATTGAGCTATGCGTCAACTGCATCAAAAGGAAAAACAACAGTTTATAAAACTTTTCGAACAGGAGCAAATCGACCGCTTCGATGAGCGCCTGCGGGTGGTGGAGGTTTTCCTGCAGACCGATCAGCATGTCACAGCCAGCGAACTGGCGGCGCTGGTGTCCGAAAACGGCCATGCCGCCGAAACCGGTTTTGTCCGCGACACCCTCAATCTGATGTGCCGGTTCGGGTTTGCCCGCAAAAACCGCTTCGACAACGGTGAAATCCGGTATGAACACTGGCATCTGGGACAGCACCACGATCACATGGTCTGCACCAAATGCCGCCGGATCATGGAGTTCACCGATGAACAGCTGGAAACCCTGCAGGGCCAGATTGCGGCGGCGCATGGTTTTCATATGCTGCAGCACAAGATGGAGATCTACGGCATCTGTTCGGACTGTATGCAGTCCCGCCAAGTGGAGATACCGTTGTCAATGGCGCGGCCCGGCGAAAAAATGGTGATCAGCGGCTTTCGCGGCGGCTCGGCCGCCCGCCTGCGTATGATGGCCATGGGGCTGCGGGTGGGGGATGGGGTCGAAGTCGTGACCAACATCGGAAACGGGCAGGTGGTGGTTGCGCTGGCCTTTCAGCGCCTGGTCATCGGCCGCGGCCTGTCCCAGAAAATCATGGTGGAAAACCATCAACAGGATTGACGACCGACCGGTAAAAAGACAACTGGGGTGCAAAGTGGAAATGGACAGCATGCGGTTGAGTGACATGCGGGAAGGACAGCGGGCGACGATCGTCCGCATCGGGGGCAGCGGGCCCCTGCGGCGGCGCATCCTGGAGATGGGGATACTCAAGGGCACAGAGATCCGGGTCGAGAAATACGCCCCTTTGAAGGACCCCTTGGAAATCGTGGTTAAGGGATCGCACCTCTCCCTCCGGGTGGAGGAGGCGGCCCAGATAACCGTTGAAAAAGTCCGATAGCATGAACGCTCCCGTCAAACGCCTCACCATCGCGCTCGCCGGCAACCCCAATTCCGGCAAAACCACGATATTCAACAACCTGACCGGCACGCGCCAGAAGGTCGGCAACTGGCCGGGGGTGACCGTCGAAAAGAAGGAAGGGGTCATCCAGCGCGACGGGTATGAACTCAAGATCGTCGATCTGCCGGGGACCTACAGCCTGACCCCGTTTTCGATCGAAGAGATCGTTGCCCGCGATTTTGTCCTGGAAGCGCATCCCGACGTCGTCATCGACATCAT
>JAABRJ010000226.1 GCA_011390985.1 Desulfobacteraceae bacterium | reverse complement strand
CCGTCGACCAGATCGTCGTGCAGCAGGGTGGCGGCATGCAGGTACTCGAAAATCGTGGCATACTTCTTGTCGCGGCTGCCGGCGTATCCGCAGATGCGGGCGGCCAGGACCATCAGCAGCGGCCGGAGGCGCTTGCCGCCGGCGAAAAGAATGTGCCCGGCGACCTCCGCCACGAGGTCGAGATAAGGGGTCAGGTTCTCGGCCAGGGCCGTTTCGATGGCGCCCAGGTCGTCCCCGACGCGCGACAGGATCAGCTGCTTGAGAGCGGGCATACGGCGTCCCCTACGAGATCGTAATCCAAGCTGTCGGTGATGACGACCTTGACCACCTGCCCGATTTCCAGGGCGCCGGCATTTACATAGGTGATGCCGTCCACCTCGGGGGCCTGAAAAACGGTCCGGCCGATGTAGCCCCCTTCCGCCGACGCTTCCTCGACGAGGACGTCCAGGACCCGGCCCAGATGCGCCTGCAGGCGGCGGCTCGAGATCTCGCGCTGGCGGCGCATCAACCGGTCGCGGCGCCCCCTGGCGACCGCCGGCGGGACCGGGTCGGGAAGCCCGTGGGACGGCAGGTCTTCGGCGTCCGAGTAGGTAAATACCCCGAGATGGTCAAATTCGACCGCCTCGACAAACCCCAGCAGCCGGTTGAAATCATCGTCGCTTTCCCCCGGAAAACCGACGATCACGGTGGTGCGCAAGGCGGCCCGCGGGAGCCTGGCGCGAATCGAAGCAAACAGCGTCAGCAGGTCCTTCTGCCCGCAGCCGCGCCCCATCCGTCTGAGGATGCGGTCGCTGGCGTGCTGAACGGGCAGGTCGAAATAGGGGCAGATGTTGGGCCGTTCGGCAACGGTCCGAATGACCGCATCGTTGATGCTTTCGGGGTGGCCATAGAGAAAGCGGATCCAGACCCCCTCGGAAAGGTCCGCCAGGTCGGCCAGAAGCCTGTCCAACCCGGGTGCACCGACGAGATCGCTGCCGTAGTGGGTGGTGTCCTGGGCCACCAGCACCAGTTCGCGGGCACCGGCGGCGATCAGCGTGCGGGCCTCGGCGAGAAGGGTTTCAAGGGGCCGGCTTTTCTGCCGGCCGCGCAGCTTCGGAATGATGCAGTAGGTGCAGTGCCGGCTGCAGCCCTCGGCGATCTTGAGATAAGCCGAATGGGGCGCGGCCTGGACGCGGGGTTCGGCGCCCGATGCGGACGGCATCAGGTCGGGATCGGGCAGAAGACAGCCCTGGGCGGGAACGATCGCCCGGGCGGCTTCGACGATCCGGTCGAAGGCCCCGGTCCCGAGAAAAACGTCCACTTCCGGCAGCGCCGCTGAAACCGCTTCGCGGTAGCGTTCGGGCAGACAGCCAGTCACAATCAGGCGCCGACAAACGCCGCTGTCCTTGAAGCGCGCCAGCTCCAGAATCGTGTCGATGGACTCGTCGGCCGCCGCCCGGATGAAGCTGCAGGTGTTGACGACGATGATCTCGGCCTCGGCCGGTTCCCGGGTGAGGTCGAAGCCGGCCTGGGCGAGGCGCCCCAGCATCACCTCACTGTCGACAAGGTTGCGGGCGCACCCCAGGCTTTCAAGAAAAAGTTTCATGCGGTCGCTATCGTCCGGTGGGGTCGAATGCCGCCAGGAGACGGCGGGCGGCGCCGCTCTGCAGCGGCACGTGTCGATTTCCCTATCAGCCCACCACTCAAAAGTCAAAAGGCCACCGGCGACAGCCGGCGGCCTGTGATGGTTTGCGGGCCGATGCCTGCGTTGCGCTTCATCGAGAGCGCCTGATTGAGGCCTTTTGGCCGGCCCATCCAAACTGGCCTGCGTTAAAACCAGCGAAAAGGGGCTTCAGGCCTTCAGCTTTCGAATTTCGGCGGTTATCAGCGGCACCAGCTCGAAAAGATCACCGGCAATCCCATAGTCGGCCTTTGCAAAAATGGGGGCTTCGGCGTCCTTGTTGATGGCCACGATCACCTTGGCCGAGGACATCCCGGCCAGATGTTGAATCGCGCCGGAAATGCCGCAGGCCACATACAGGGCGGGGGAAACCACTTTTCCGGTCTGGCCGACCTGGTCGGAAGCCGGCCGCCAGCCCTCGTCGACGGCCGAGCGCGACGCGCCCACGGCCCCCCCCAGCACCCCGGCCAGCGCCTCCAGCACACTGAAGTCGCTGCCCCCCATGCCCCGGCCGCCCGATACGATCGCGTCGGCCTCGGTCAGTTCGACCTTGCCGCTGTCCAGGGTCTTTTCGACAAAGACCGTCCGCGTCCGACCCGGCTCGGCCGCGACCATTGCGATGGTCCCGGCTTTTTCAAGGGGCGTGATGGGCATGGCATTGGGCCGGATCGCCACCAGCTTGAGGGGCCCTTCGAGCCTCACGTCCGCCAGCAGCTTGCCGCCGTACATCGGTCGGGTGACCTGCAGGGCGTCGCCCTCGGCCTGGATCGCCAGACAGTCCACGGCCAGCGGCGCATTCAGGCGGGCCGACAAACGCGCCGCGAGGTCCCGCCCCTGGGTGGTGGCCCCGAAGACCACCACCGCCGGTTTTTCGGCTTCGATGACCGCCGCCAGCACATTGCAGTAGGCATCGTTCAGATATTCGGCCAGCGCCGGATGATCGGCGACCCGGATGCGGTCGGCGCCATAGCGTCCCAGGTCTGCGGCGGCCGCTTGAACCCCGTGTCCGAGGACAACCGCCGCCAGCTCGCCGCCGAGGCGGTCGGCAATTATGCGGCCCGCGCTGAGGGCCTCGAAGGTCACCTTACGGAAAACACCGTCGTTTTGTTCGGCCACGGCCAATACTGCCTGTGACATATCTTTCTCCTTGCACCCCCACGCGACCCGCACGAGCAGCGGGGGGTTTGATCTTGAATGTTCGGAACCGCTGCTGGCCGGGCGGCGGCGTGTCAGACCACCTTGGCCTCTTCGTGCAGCAGCCGGACCAGTTCAGCCGCCTTGGCCTGGGCGGAGTCGCCCGCGATCATGCGGCCCCCGGAGCGTTGGGGCGGCAGACGGAAGGCGGCGATCCGGGCGCCGCGGTTGGTTACCACGGCGGGCGCCAGGCCAATGTCGGCCAGGGTTTTGGTTTCAAGCGGCTTGCGCTTGGCCTTCATGATCCCGGGCAGCGAAGTGTAGCGGGGCTCGTTTAACCCGCGCTGGGTGGTAAAAAGCGCCGGCAGGGGCGCCTCAACCACCAGTGTGCCACCTTCCACGGTCCGGTGGCAGCGGATGCGGCCGTCCTGCAGCTCCTGCTTGACGACCATCGAGAGGTGCGGAATGTCCAGAAATTCCGCCACGGCAGGCCCCACCAGAAAATTGTCGTCGTCGACGGCGCGCTGCCCGGCGATGATCAGGTCGAAGGCGATTTGCTTCAGGGCGGCGGCCAGAACCCGGGCGACACCGAGCCCGTCGAGCCCCTGGGCGGCCGGATCGTTGATCAGGACCCCCTTGTCGGCCCCCATGGCCAGAGCGGTGCGGATGGCTTCGGTGGTTTTTTCGACGCCCACCGAGACGACCGTGACCGTCCCCCCGTGGGCTTCCCGAATGCGCAGGGCCTCCTCGACGGCAAATTCATCGTAGGGGTTGATGACCCACTTGAGGTTTTGGGTTTTGACGGACACCCCGTCGTCGGCGATTTCGATAAACGCTTCGGTGGCCGGAACCTGCTTCAAGAGGACGACAATTTCCACGGCAAAAGCCCTTTCTTTGAACCCTGCGGCAGCCTGCCCAACGGACGGAGATGTCTAGCCCGGCGCCAGTCAATTCACGATAAAAACATCATAACCTGCCTGAATATTGAGGATAAAATTTTCTAATAGAGTAAAACTACAAGAGGTGTTCTGCGTTGTCAACAGATTTGTCGGCCGGCACTGGCGCCCGCCTGTCACCCGGCGCGCTTGAAGCCGTCTGAAACGAATTCGGTCAAGCTGCCGTCTTTTTCGCGCACCATGATCAGGCATTCCGTGGCCTCCAGGCGGTTGACGAGCGCAACCCCTTCGACCGGCCCCATCACCATCAAGGCCGTGGCCAGCCCGTCGGCAAAGGTACAGGTTTCGGCGAGCACGGAAACGCTGACCACCCCGTTGGCCACCGGGGTGCCCGTCTGGGGATCGATCACGTGGGAATACCGCAGCCCCTCGACTTCAAAAAAATTGCGGTAGTCGCCGCTGGTGGCCAGGGCCTCCTCGTGGAGAGCGACCACTTTGTAGACCGCATCCGGGGGGCTCTCGGGATCCGGCCGGTTGATCCCCACCCGCCAGGGCTTGCCG
>JAABRJ010000225.1 GCA_011390985.1 Desulfobacteraceae bacterium | reverse complement strand
GCCTGATTTCAGCCGGATCTGGTCGCCCTGGATGGTCGAGACGTAGTCGTTTTCGATGATGCGGATGCCGCGCCGCTGCAATTCGCGTTTGACCCGCAGGCGAACCGGCTCGGGGAAGTTGTCCATCAGCCGGCTTCCGGAAAAGACCGTGACGGCGGGTCGTTGCCCACCGTTTTGCGCTGCCAGCTGCAGGATATTACCCGAAATTTCGGCCGCCGATGGCCCGCCCCCCACCACGCCCACGCGGACGGGGCCGCGGGCAACCATCGAAATCAGCCGCTGCCGGGCTTCCATCAGCCGTTCGATGGGTTTGACCGGATATAAATTTTCGCTTTTCTCAACCACCAGCCCCTCGGGCACATAACTGCCGGCGTTGAAGGAAAGCACGTCGTAGGTTTCGGTTTGTCCGGAATCAAGAAAAACGGTCCGGGACTCCGGGTCTACCCGCTCGACTTTGGCGGTGATGAATTCGGCCCCCTGTTTTTCCACCACCTGGCGGGTGGCAAATCGGATCTGCTCGGGGGTGTAGGTGCCGCCCAGCATTCCCGGCCCCATCCCCGAGTAGTAGTGGTGCTCCGAAGGGCCGATCACCGTCACCCGGTGGCCTGCGGCCGTCAATTCATGAAGCTTGGCGAGGGTCTCCATGTGGGCGTGACCACCGCCGACAAGGACCAGATGCTTTTCCATAACGCTACCCTGTACGTCCTTTCGTGTTGAGGATACGCTCTCCCTTGCTTTTTTATGGGTCAAAGCCCATAATGTCAATTGAAATCGGCCCTTTCGAATATCTCCACAATGACCTTCCGCCGATAGCCCCCCGCTTCAGCGCAGCGCATGTTTCGGTGGGTCGGTTTCCTGGATTGTCGATAGCAAGGGTGCACCAGGGCGAACAATCCGCTCAAAACAGTCCGTTACACCGCTCTCGAAAATGACAACAAAACGAATTATCAAAGCATCTGGCAAACGCGACCGCAACAAGGACACGCGACCGAGTGTGTCCACGCCCACCGAGGCCATCCTGGAAAGCATTTCCGATGGTGTTTTCACGGTGGGCCTGGATTGGCGCGTCACGTCGTTCAACCGCGCAGCAGAGGAGATCACGGGCGTGCCGCGATCCGAAGCCATCGGCCGGCGCTGTTCGGAGGTATTCCGTTCCAGCATGTGCGGGGCGGATTGCGCCCTGCAAGAGACCCTCAAAACCAACAAACCAATCATCGGCAAATCCGGGTTCATCATCGACGCCGAGGGCGAGCGCACGCCCATCAGCGTCTCCACGGCGGTTCTGCGAGATACCGACGGGCGGGTGATCGGAGGCGCGGAAACCTTCCGCGATCTCTCCGAGGTGGAGGCCCTGCGGCGCGAACTCGAAGGCCGCTTCCGGGTGGGCGATCTGGTGAGCCGCAGCCCGCTGATGCAGCGGGTCTTCGAGGTCCTGCCGGCCATCGCCGTAAGCCCCAGCACGGTCCTGATTCTCGGGGAGACCGGCACCGGCAAGGAGTTGGTAGCTCGCACGGTCCACGACCTGAGCTTGCGGCGCAAGGAGCCATTTGTGGCGGTCAATTGCGGGGCACTGCCGGACACCCTTCTCGAATCGGAGCTTTTCGGCTACAAAGTCGGGGCGTTCACCGGGGCCCAGCGCGACAAGCCCGGGCGGTTCGCGATCGCCAGGGGCGGAACGCTTTTTCTGGACGAAATCGGTGAGATCAGCCCCGCACTGCAGGTTCGGCTGCTGCGGGTGCTGCAGGAACGGACGTATGAACCGCTCGGCGCGACCCGTTCCGAATCCGTCGAGGCCCGCATTATCGTCGCCACCAACCGCAACCTGACCGAGCAGACCCGTCGGGGCGCCTTTCGCGAGGACCTTTACTACCGTATCAACGTGGTGCGCGTGGAGCTGCCGCCACTGCGGCGCCGCAAGGAGGACATCCCGTTTCTGGTCGAAGAGTTCATCAGGCGCTTCAACCGCCTGCATCGCAAATCCATCACGGGCATCGCGGGTGAAGCGCTTTCCCTGCTGATGGCGCATGATTGGCCCGGCAACGTCCGTGAACTGGAAAACGTCATCGAACGGTCCTTCATCCTCTGCAGCGCGGGCCTGATCGACATCGCCCACCTGCCCGAGGAACTGACCGCCCGGGGCGACTCCTCCCCGGCATCCACCAGCATCCAGAGTGCCCACGACTTGCTCGACGCCCGCTGCCTGCAGCTGGCTCTGGAGCGCAACGGCTTCAACCGCTCGGCCGCAGCCCGCGACCTGGGAATCCACAAGACCACCTTTTTCCGCAAAATCAAGAAACTGGGCATCACCCTCCCGACCCGCAACGGCCGATCCCAGCAGCCCAAATAGTCGCAGCAAAGCTCCTATGCAAACAACCAAAAGTTGCAGAATTGCTACCCAAGAATTCCCCGACTCCGCCTCGGCCTAACAAAAATAATAATAAATTTGGATAGATAAAATAAAAAAGGCCGGGTTTCTAGTTTGGCACAGGCTGTGCTGAGTTTTTTGTATCGAAGCCTACGTGGGCACCCACCCACGCGAGGACCGGCGCCGATCCCAAACGACGACCAGCGCGGTTCGAAAGGAGAAAAGAATGGCCAAAATCGACTTGACCCGCTGCCCACCGACCGGCTGTCTCCGGCAGGCGCGCAAAACCAAGAACGCGGCTGCCCGCCTGGACTGAGCCGCACCCAGCGAAAGCGGCGGATGCACGCGTCTTTTCCCACCCAGGAAGGCTTTTGCACTCACGGATGCGAGGTGTCGGGTGCCATGATAGCGGCTTTTTCAACATGGGACAATCGCATTGCACCAGTTTTTGACGTGGCCCGCCTGATCTGTCTGGTAAATGCCGCGCCCGGCAGGGTCATTCGAAAATCCGCGGAGATCCTGATGGGTGAAGCCCCCGTCCAGAGAGCCCTGCGCTTGACCGAACTGGGGGCCGAGACCCTGGTCTGCGGGGCGATCTCGCGCCCGGTGCTGGACATGGTCTCGGGCTATGGCATTCGGGTTTACCCCTTCGTTGCCGGAGACCTTCAAACCATAATTGATGCCTGGCTGCGGGGCACTCTGGAGGGCGATCTTTTTGCCATGCCCGGCTGCCGCGGCCGGGCTCGCGGTCAGATGCGCGCCAGACGCGGTGGTTGGGAGGCGGCGGACCCGGCAAACGCAGCCCGCGCGCACAACGTGCGATTCGGCAGCACCCCCGTCCGCTTGCGCGCCCACGGGACCGCAAGCGCCGGCATCGGTCCCGGCGGCCACTGTATATGCCCGCAGTGCGGGCAGCGCCAGCCGCACAAGCGCGGCGGACCCTGTTTTGAGCAAAAATGCCCAACGTGCAACGTTGCCATGATTAGAGCGTAACCTGAAACCCCAAAAATGGAGGTGGTATCATGCCAGGAGGAGATCGAAGTGGACCAATGGGAATGGGCCCAATGACCGGTCGCGGCCGCGGCTACTGCGCGGGCCTGGGGGCGCCAGGCTTTGGCGCCGGTATCCCGAGAGGCGGCGCGGCAATGGGTTTCGGCCGGGGCCGCGGATGGCGGCGCATGGCCTACGCCACCGGACAACCCGGCTGGATGCGGGGCGGAGGCTACGGCCGAGGGTTCGGCTACCCGGCACCCTACCGTCAGCCGGATCCGGAAACGGAGAGACAATCGCTCCAAAACCAGGCCGCAGCCTTGCAGTCGGAGCTGACGGCCATCGAGCGGCGTCTGGCTGAAATTCAAGCCGCGCCCTCACCGGAGTAACCCCTTGGCAGCGTCAACGACAGACAGCCGGACCGCCAAGATCGCCGCATCCTTCGCGGCGGTCTTGGCGGCCCCCTGCCCGATTGACCGTCGGGCCTGAAACCCTGAAACCTCAACAGAGCGGCGCGTGATCACTTCTCTTGACTGCATCCCCTGCCTCGTCCGCCAGATCCTTGACGCCACCCGCATGGTGTCCGCTGATCCCGCCCTGCAGGCGGGCATGCTTCGCAAAATGTTGCGCTGGGCCGGCGCAATGGATCTGGGTCAGCCAGCACCCGTCCTTGCCCAGCGCCTTCACCGGCGGCTGCGCGAGGTCTGTGGCGTGACCGACCCCTACCGGGCGGCCAAGATTTGCCAGAACCGCATGGCCCTGGCGGTCGCAGCCGATCTGCAGGCCAAAGTCCAAGCGGCCCAAGACCCGCTGACTACGGCGCTGCGGCTGGCAATCGCAGGCAACGTGATCGATCTAGGGGCAAAGGCCAGGATCGCTGCGGTGGACCTGCTGAAA
>JAABRJ010000224.1 GCA_011390985.1 Desulfobacteraceae bacterium | reverse complement strand
CCTGTGGAACTCGCTTTCGCTCAGACAGCCACAGGGCCTTTATCGCCGGCTGCTGCGATGCTCGGCCCGGGACGATGGGACATAAAACCCCGGCTGCATGAAGCCGCGGAAATTGGCTTTTTTACGGAACTGTCAGGATCGCGCCGGACGGCCCAGCTTAACGCATCAAACCCGGCAGGAAAAGGGCCATCTGGGGGAACGGGATCAACAGCAGGGTTGCCACCAGCAGGGCTGCCAGGAGCGGCAGAACGCCCTTGAAGATCGTCTCCAGGGGCACCCCGTCGGCCACGCTGCTGACCACGTAGACGTTGACCCCCACCGGCGGGGTGATGACCCCGATTTGGGTCACCATCACGATGACCACCCCGAACCACAGGGGGTCGTAGCCCAGCGTGGTCACGACCGGGTAGAAGATCGGCACGGTCAGCATGATCAGCGCCAGGGCGTCGATGAAGCAGCCCCCCACCAGATAGACCAGGATGATCAGACCCATGATGGCATACGGGGGGAGGTCGAAACCGGTGACCCAGGCGGCGATGTTGAAGGGAATGCGCGTGATCGCCAGGAAGTGCCCGAATATCGTGGCGCCCGCCACGATCACGAGAATCATGCAGGAGATCCGGGTGGTTTCAAACAGGGCCTGAACAAACCCCGCCCGGCTGATGTTGCGCCGGATCAGGGCGATCAGCAGGGTGCCGAAGGCCCCCGCGGCACCCGCCTCGGTGGGCGTGAAAAGCCCGAAGAAAAGCCCGCCCATGACCATCAGAAAGAGAATCAGGGTTTCCACCAGACCCGAGAGCGAGGCTATTTTTTCTCTGAAGGTCGCCCGCTCGCCCCGGGGCGCCAGACCCGGCTGCAGCCGCGACCAGATCACGACCGTCAGGATGAACAGCCCGGTCAAGAGCACACCGGGCAGGATCCCGGCCATGAAGAGCTTTCCGATGGACTGCTCGGTCATGACCCCGTAGATGATGAAGATCACACTGGGCGGCACCAGGATCCCGAGGCTGCCGCCCGCGGCCACCACCCCGGTGGCCAGTTTGTCGTGGTAGCCGTATTTCTTCATCTCCGGCAGAGTCACGGCCGCCATGGTGGCTGCGGTGGCGTTGGTGGAGCCGCAGATGGCAGAAAATCCGGCGCAGGCCCCGATGGTGGCGATGGCCATGCCGCCGGGCCAGTGGCCCATGAAACGGTAGGCGACGTTGAAAAGGCGCGTGCTGATGCCGGCGTGAAAGGCGATCTGGCCCATGAGGATGAACAGCGGCATGACCGTGAGGTTGTAGGAACCGAAGACATCGAAGAGGTCTTTGGCCATCATGTTGACGGCCGCACCGAAGGACACCAGGTTGCCGAAGCCCACCAGCCCCACCAGGGCCATCACGAAGCCCACCGGCATCCGCGAAAAGATCAGCACGAAAAGCGCTGCCAGGCCGAGAATTCCCACTGTTGTCGGAGACATCGCATCCACTTTCTAAGGGCCTCGGCCCGAACGTCTGTCAGTAAGCGCTTTTACCTTCTTCGGCATTCAAACCGCAGGTGCGCACCTTCGGCCGAGGACCCCGCCGGCTGAAGATGCCTGCGCTGTCAGGGCTGATCGGTCGTCAGACGCAGCAGCGCACCGACGGCGCGCATCACCAGCACCACCGTCAGCATGCCGCAGCCGGCGGCCACGCCCCAGACAAACGGGAAGACCGGCAGCTGAAGGGTCATGGACACCTCGCCGGCGGCCTTGAGGTCCATCCCGTGCTGCAGGCTGTGCCAGGCGGCCAGCCCGAAAAGGCCTGCGCAGACCGCGGCGTTGACCCCGTCGACCAGCGTCTGCAGGCGGCTGGAGAGGCGCTGCACTAGAAAATCGACCGCGATGTGGCCCCGTTCCAGGGATGTCTGCGCCAGCGCAAAGGAGACCCCCAGGGCCCCCAGAAACCCCACCATTTCGTAAGTCCCCGGAATCGGTCGGCGGAGGAACCGCAGGAGAATGTCGCCGCAGGTCAGCAGCATCATGCCCGCTATGGCGGCGGCGGCAATCCCGTTAAAAAAGCGTGTGGCGGAATAGACCTGGCGGGCAAAAAAACTCACAACCGTTTCTCCTTATTCAAGCCGTCTTGCCTCCCCGACACCCCAGGCGGGGGCGCCCCACAGCCGCCGTCCCTGGGGTGTCGAGGCCTGAGCGCCTTTAGGGTTGGCCTTTGAACTCCACAATCAGGCGCTTGAGTTCCGCAACACTCTGCGAGCCCTTGAGGCCCTTCTGGTCCGCGCTGGTCATGTACTCCTGGATGATCGGGGCGACCGCTTGGCTCCAGCGGGCACTTTCGGCTTCGGAAAGCGGGATGATGCTGTTGCCCAGGCTCAGGGTGAATTCGCGGCCCATGGCGTCGGAGGAATCCCAGCTTCTGCCGTGGACATCGACCCATTCGCGGCTTACGGCCGCCATGACCTCCTGGACGTCCGGGGGCAGCTGGGCCCATTTTTGGGGGTTCATCACCACGAACATCGCCGTGGTGTATCCCACATTGTAACAGTCGGTGGTGGCCTTGATGACCTCGGCCTGACGCCAGCCTTTGAGGACCTCGATCGGCCCGAAGGTGCCCTCCACGACGCCCTTCTGGAGGGACTCGTAGGTGGCGCCCTGGGGCATCGCCACCGGCACCGCGCCCAAGGCCTCGACCACTTTGGCACTCAGCCCGGTGGAGCGGATCTTCATGTTCTTGAGCTCTTCCAGGGAGCTGACCGGTGTGCGGGTATGCAGGAGGCCCGGGCCGTGGGCGTGCAGGTAGAGCACCTTGACGTCGGAGAGCTCCTCGGGGCGGAACTTTTCATAGAAGGCATTGACCGCGCGGGTGGCCGTCAGACCGTTCGGGTAGCCGAGGGGCAGGTCAGCGGCTTCCATGACGGGAAACCGGCCGCGGGTATAGGCAAAGACCGACATGCCGATATCCGAAATGCCCTTCACCACGCCGTCGTAGCACTGATTGTCCTTGGTGAGGGTGCCGCCGGGAAAAACGGTGATCTGGACCTGCCCGTTCGAGCGCTTCTCCACCTCGCGCGCCCACTCGACGCCCGCCTGGCACTGGGCATGCGTGGCGGGGAAAAAGATGCTGTAGGTCAACTGAATGGGGTTGGCGTCGGCCGGCGGCAGTATAAGAAGGGTGAGCATCACGGCCAGGGCTGTCAGAACCGATACACACAAGCGCTGCATCTTCATGTTTTTCCTCCATGACCTTCTGGGGTTAGGGGTTGCTGCACCTCGGGTCGGGCAGCGGGCATCCTATCGGTGGCGTCTTGATCGGGGTGAAGCGCTTTCCGGGGGGTCTTGAAAACGCTGCGGGGTGGCTTGCGTGCCAGCGTATTGAACGACCAGCAAGCCATCAATCGGGGTGGGGGTAAAAAAGGTAGTAATATGTGCGCGTGCGATGTTTCATCTTCATTCGGTCGCGGGTGATATGATGACTACTAATGCCCGTTCGGCAAGGGTGTGTCAAGAAAATAATTTCAGTCTGCCGATGGACGTCCGTTTGCGCGCGTGTTGGCTTGACATCCGGGCGCCGTTGGACTAAACACAGGAATACTTCACGCCGGCCCACGGGCCACCCCCGCGCTAGTGCATCTTTTGCTCATTTCATAACCGAATACCAACAGAAAGGAGAGTGAACATGGCAGCAAAGCTTATCATGGGGACGGAAATCCGGGAGGAAATACTCAACGAGATTACTGCCGAGGTCGCCGAAATCAAGGAAAAACATGGTGTCGTGCCCGGCCTTGTGACCATTCTGGTCGGCGAGAGCCCCGCCTCGATTTCCTACGTCACGCTCAAGATTCAAACCGCCCATCGGGTCGGCTTCCATGAGGTCCAGGACAGCCAGTCGGAAACCATTTCCGAAAAGGATTTGCTGGCATTGATCAAAAAGTACAACGAAGACGATACCATCAACGGCATTCTGGTGCAGCTGCCGCTGCCCAAACACATCGATGAAAAGAAGGTGCTCAACGCCATCGACCCCGACAAGGATGTGGACGGCTTTCATCCGGTCAATGTCGGCCGGCTGATGATCGGCGGCAGTGAAGTCAAGTTCCCGCCCTGCACCCCGGCAGGCATTCAGGAGATGATCGTGCGCGCGGGCGTCCAGACCAGCGGCGCGGAAGTCGTCGTGGTCGGGCGCTCCAACATCGTCGGCAAACCCATCGCCAACATGATGCTCCAGAAAGGGCCGGGGGCCAATTCGACGGTGACGATCGTCCATACGCGCACCAAGGATA
>JAABRJ010000223.1 GCA_011390985.1 Desulfobacteraceae bacterium | reverse complement strand
TTGGGCGTTGTGGCGGAAATAGGGGGAACCGGGAATCGTGCCCAGCAGCCGGTGGAGGGTGGTGGCCTGTGCCGGAATGGCGTCCTTGACGGCGGCATCGCAGTTCAGCTCCTGGCGGGCGGCGCGAATGGAGGCGCTGATACGGGCGGCCGCCTTGCCGGTGGGAGCGGCCAGCTGGATGCGAAGGGTCGGGATGGGCGCCTGCTCCAGCAGCAAGGCCAGCAGACGTGCGACGGTGGTGGTTTTTCCGCTGCCGGGGCCCCCGGAAATAATGCACAACGCCTTCAGGACAGCCACCACGGCCGCGACCCGCTGCCAGTCCACCGGGGTTTCCAGCGGGTTCGGGAAAAGCCGTTCGAGGCTTGCCTGCATCCGCAGGGGATCTATGTCGCAGATGACGGCGGATGCCCGTGCGGCGACCGCCGTCGCCAGGCTCTGCTCGTATTCCCAGTAGCGGTAGAGGTAAAGCCGGTTGTCCGCGTCCAGCACCAGCGGCCGGAATTCCCCCGGACCGCCGACAATCCCGCTGCCCAGGAGCATCCGGCGCCAGGCGGCGGGTTGCGGGCACACCACCATCGTTTCACCCGCAGCATCCATCGACACCGGACGCCCGCCCTGGGTTTGCAGGTCGAGGCAGACCGCCCCCCCGCCGGTGGCACGGCTGACCAGTGCGGCCGCCAATCCGGCTGCCGCGTTCGAAGTCTTTGCCAGGCGGGTCATCAAGCGGGCAAAATAAAAATCTATTTCAGATAATATTCCGTATTGATATAAGATTCTTAAATCTTTTTCACTCATATTTTACTTTCAGTCAACAGCCCCTCGCAAAGGGTTCAAAGCGGCAAAAATCCCGGGATCAGGAGCTGGCCCAGGGCCGCGATCCGCTGCGCTGCGGGGCGGTCTTGGAAAATGCCAAAACCCGGGCCGTGGGCCGGGTCGATGCCCCGCAGGAACAGGTAATACACGCCGCCGAAATGGGTATCGTAGCGGTAATCCGGCAGCCTGAGACGCAGCAGTTGGTGCAGGGCGAGGGCGTAGAGGTGATACTGAAGAACGTAAAAAGACGCCACCATTTCCGATCGCAGGGCCGCCTGGGTGTAGGGCGCGATGCCGGGGCCGAGATAGTTGGACTTCCAGTCGACCAGATAATAGCGCCCGGCGTGGTGAAAAACGAGATCGATGAAGCCTTTCATAAATCCCCTGTCCGGACGAAAGCTCAGGGCCTCGAGCCGCCGGGGAAGTTCGGGAAAGAGCGCCGCGGCGCTCTCCTGGGTGAAAATGTTCTGAAGATCGGCGGGTTGAAAGGAGTTCAACGGAAAATAAAACCCCATTTCATTTACCCGCTGATCGGGCCCGATTCGCTCCAGCCGAAGGCCATCCTGCCCGGCCGCCAGCGGGCTGGCGAGCACGCGCGCCAGCATGGCCGACAGGGTCGGCTGCCAGCCGGCGTCAAACCCGTAGGCCGCGAGTTGGGTTTCAACCAGCCGGGCGTGATCCCCCGGGTCGCTTGCGGTGAAATCGAGATGCTCCAGAATGTCGTGCAGAAGGGTGCCGGCGCGCGCCCCTCTGGGAAAATCGGCGATATCCGCCTGCCCGGGGGGTGCCTCGACCGCCGGCAGGCTTTCACCCTCGTGGGCGGCCGGCAGGGCGTCGTGATCGGGCCCTTCGGGGGTATAATGGGTTCCGGAGATCAGGGCCGTGTAGCTGGTGATGCGCCAGCTCGGCGCCACCCGCCCCTTGAAGGTCGGGAGTTGCAAGTCGGCCGGGGGCGCCTCGACCGGTTTGAATCGCCCGCCGGTCGGCGTTTCGGGCAGCGGCAGGAGCCGGATGCTACCCCCGGAAAGGGCTGCGCGGGCTTTTACCTCCTCAAAGAGCAAGTGGGCGCTTTTACGTTTGAAAAGATCCTGCAGGGCGCCGACCGGGTCATTTGGCGCGGCGGACGGGGCCCGATGGAGCAGGTAGGCCAAGGCCGATGTCTCGGCCGTGTTGATCCGCCCCCAGGCAAGAAAACAGCGGCGCTTGGCGCGGGTCACGGCGACGTAGAGCAGTCGGAGGTTTTCGGCCAGCTGTTCGGTCTGGGCCCGCACCCGATGGTCCTCGAAGTGTTCGCCGCCGAGATCCAGGGTCAAGCGCCCGTCGGCCTCGGGGTCGTGGAAACGCAGCACCGTGTCCCGTGACAGCGCACCTTCCCACGTAAACGGACAGAAGACCACTGGAAATTCAAGCCCCTTGCTCTTGTGCATGGTGATGATCCTGACTGCTTGCTCATCGCTTTCCAGCCGCAGCTGATGCTCCTCGAGCCGCTGGGTGGCGGGGTCGCGCTGGTCGGAGAGCCATTTCACCACCCCTGCAGGCGGCAGGGCGTTCTCGAGCGCCGCGCGGTGAAGAATTTCCCCCAGCTGCAACAGGTTGGTCAGGCGCCGTTCGCCGTCCGGATACGCCAGTAGCCGACCCTTGACCCGTTCTCGGTCCAGCAGCAGCCGGAACATGCGGTAAAACCCGCTGCGCTGCCAGACCTCCAGATAGTCGCAGAAGGCGGCCAAGCGATCCGTCCACCAGGCGCTTTGGGGGGCGCCGGTATCCAGCTCTGTGGCCCTGGCACCCAGCATGTCGGTCGCCACTGCGGCCCGCAGCCGGCGTTCGACCGCCGGTTCGAGGATCGCCGCCAGCACCCGCTGAATTTCGGCGGCTTCCGGCGCGTCAAAGATGTTGCCCTCGCCGAGGAGAACCGCCGGGAGCTCACATGCGGCCAGCTGCCGCTGGATGTGCCGGGCCTGCCGGTTGGTCCGCACCAGCACGGCGATGTCGCCCGGCTCGGTCCGATCGGGGCCGGGGCGGGTCATTTGCAAGATTTCCCCCGCGACGGCCTCCGCGATCCGCGCCACGGCGGTTTCCTTGCTGACCGGTTTCTCATCGGCCGAATCCAGCCACCAGAGGACGAAAGGCGCTTCGGGGGACGCTGCGTCCTCGGGCGGCGCGATCCCCGGCCGACCCGCTTCAAAGGCGATTTCGTCGAACACAAACGGCGCCTGTACGGTTTCAAAGAGGGTGTTGACCGCCCTGATCAGAGCGGCCGACGAGCGCCAGTTGCTTGTCAGGGTATAGCGGGCGGTGCAACGGCGCGCGGCCGCCATGTAGGAAAACACATCGGCGCCGCGAAAGCTGTAGATCGCCTGTTTGGGGTCGCCGATCAAAAAAAGGGTCCGGTCGCCGCCGGCAAACAGACGCGAAAAAATGTCATACTGGACTGCGTCGGTGTCCTGGAACTCGTCCACCAACGCGGCCTGGAACTTGGCTTGGACTGCGGCGGCCAGAATGCGGCCCTCGCAAGGCCTCTTCAGGGCGTCTGCGACGGTGGTCAGCAGGTCGTCGAAAAACTGGATGTTCTGCACCTGCTTGCGCTGAATCAGCTCGCTTTCGGCATAGCGGAAGACCTCCCGGCGCAGAAACAGGAAGTGTCGCGCCATTTCTTCTTCGAGGGCCGCCGCCCGCAGCGCGACCTCGGCGCATAGAGCAAAAAAGGGGTGATCGGGCGCGACCTGGTTTTTGCGGGCGGATGCCGACAACTTAAGCGTCGTGAAGAGCGCAAATTTTTTAAAAAGGGGAAAGCCCGTCCCCTGCGGGGCGGCAAAAACGTCCATTTCCCGACAGAGGGCGTCGACCTGGAGGTCGCGGCGACTGGTGGCACTTTCCGGCGAAAGGGGTTTCAGGCTCCCGTAAATCGTGCTGTTGAGGGCCGGATCGCGCAGGAGGCGCGCGATCGTCTCTCTGTCGCGCGGCCACCTTTGCCGTATGCCGTCCAGTGCCCGGCGAAACGGGGCCAGGTTTTCCAGCGCGGCCGCCGGTGCCTCGGGGACAATACGGATCTCCGGGGTCTTGAGCTGGTGCAGCAGCCCCAGAAAATACGCGGGCCCAGCTACCTGCTGGCGGAGATAGGCGATAAATTCGGGGGCCGCCCCGTAGACCTGGCGCCGCCAGAAATCATCGGCGACTGCCTGCAGCAAGGGGCGCGGGTCGGTTTTGAGTTCGGTTTGGAAGAGGCTGCCGGTTTCAAATGCATTTTCCAACAGGACCCGCTGGCAGAAACCGTGAATGGTGAAAATGGCGGCACGGTCGAAGCCCAGCAGGGCCTCGCGCAGCCTCCCGAGGGCCTGCGCGGGATCGGCCGTGCGCGCCACCACGTCCCGAATCAGCCCGTCCGGGCAGTCGCCCCGCGCAAACCCGCCCTCGGCGCCCAGCAGCCGTGCACGGATCCGGC
>JAABRJ010000221.1 GCA_011390985.1 Desulfobacteraceae bacterium | reverse complement strand
TGATGTGGCTGTTCGACAAATTGCGCTGGATTCAGCACGGCGACATTCACCTGTATATCGGCTACATCCTGCTGGCCATCGTGGTCTTGCTGTTTTTCGTCTAGTTCTGTGCCCCCGCAAAAGCGCTGGGGGCGCCCCACGGATCGCATGCTGATCGTTCACCCCAACCATGACGGGATGCACCAATGATCCAGTCCCTCCTGCTGTGGGCCATGGCCCTGCTGACGGCCCCGCTTTTTGCGGGCGTGATTTTCAAGGTGAAGGCCTTTTTCGGCGGCCGCAAAGGCTCCCCGCTGCTCATTCAGTACTACACCCTCGCCAAACTCT
>JAABRJ010000220.1 GCA_011390985.1 Desulfobacteraceae bacterium | reverse complement strand
AAAGGGGTCGGTCTACAGCACCAGCACCACCTTCATTTTCAGATTGGGACCCATCGTTTCCCTGGCGGCTGCGGCGACGGTATTGCTCTTCCTGCCCATGGGCGGTCAGGCGCCGGTGCTCTCCTTCGACGGCGACGTGATCTTTGTCCTCTACCTGCTGGGGCTGGCCCGTTTTTTCACCATCGCCGCCGCCATGGACACCGCCTCACCCTTCGAGGGCATGGGGGCGGCGCGCGAGGCCTATTTTCCCATCATCTGCGAAGCCAGCATGTTCATGATCCTGATCCTGTTCTACCGGCTCAGCGGCGATCTGAATCTTGCCGCCTTCTTCTCCGGCGAACAGCCCCGCGTCTTCTGGCAGACGGCCGGATCGCCCCTGCTTTTCGTGGTCATCGCCCTCTTCATCATCCTGCTGACGGAAAATGCCCGGGTGCCGGTGGATGACCCGGCCACCCATTTGGAGTTGACCATGATCCACGAGGTCATGGTGTTGGACCACAGCGGCCCGGACTTCGCCTTGATCGAAATGGGGGCGTTTCTCAAGCTCTTTTTTTACGCCGCCATGGTCGCCCGGCTGATCCTGCCCTTCCAGCCGGGCCACCCGCTGTTGAATCTGGGGCTGTTCTCCCTGGGCCTGCTGCTGGTCTATGCGGCCATCGGGGTCACCGAATCGGTCATGGCGCGCTACCGTATGGACCGGGTGCCAAAATTCGTGCTGACCTCTTTTGCACTGGCCTTTTTCGCAACCGTCATCACCCTGGAGTTCCTGAGATGATTCATACGGTCGACACCATTTTAGCGCTGGCGCTGCTCTCGATCCTTTTTTCCTTCGGCTCCAGCCGCCTGCCGGGCCTGATCAAGGTGCTGGCCTTTCAGGGGATCGTGGTGTGCGTCGTACCGCTTTTCATCGGCCAGGACATGTCCACCGGCAGCATCGTCTTTACCCTGGTGACCCTGGCCATCCGCGGCATCATTATCCCCGGGTGCATCTATCTGGCCATCAAGAAGGTCGCCATCCAACGCGAAGTCGAACCCATCGTCGGCTACCACGCCTCCATCCTGGCCGGGCTGCTGCTGATTGTCGGGGCCACCGTTGCCAGCCATCACTTTGATGCCCCATACAGCGGCGTCAGCGTCCTGCTGCTGCCGACGGCCATCGCCCTGCTGGGGGCCGGCATGTTCCTGCTCATGGCCCGGCGCAATGCCATCGCCATGGTGTTGGGCTATATCATGATGGAAAACGGCATCTACCTGGTGGGCACCACCTTCTCCATCCGCGCCCGCCATATCGTGGAGTTCGGCATCCTGCTGGACGTGCTGGCCGGCGTGATGATCATGGCCGTCATCCTGCAAAACATCAAACAGACCTTCGATGACGTGGACACGGCACGTTTGCGAACCTTAAAGGAATAGGTGGATACTTCATGGTTGAGATCGTTTTCCTGATCCCGCTTTTCACCGGTGCCGCCGCGTTCTTTCTGCCCACCCTTATCGGGCGGACCCTGCTGGTGCTCACCGGCGCCGTTCATCTGGCTCTGTCGGTGATGGTCTGGGCCGGCGGCCTGGCCCCCATGCTTCCGGAATATTTTGCGGTGACCCCCGAAGGGCTGCTCTCCCTGCTGGTGATTTCCTTGCTCTTTTTCCTGATTTCGATTTACACCATCGCCTATCTGAAGGCATCCGAGATCCACTCCGAAAACATCTTCACCGGCTCGATGCTGCTGTTTCTGGCCACCATGACCATGGTGACCCTCTCCGACCATATCATGGTGATGTGGATCGCCATCGAGGCCACCACCCTGGCCAGCGCGCCGCTGATCTACACCCACCGGTCCGCGGCCTCCCTGGAGGCCACCTGGAAATATGTGCTCATCTGCTCGGTGGGCATCGCCATGGCGCTTCTGGGGTCGGTGCTGGTGACCGTGGCCATGGACGTGGGCAAGGTGGACGCACCGATCTCCTTTTCCGCCATGGCCATCGTGGCCCGACAGATGGATCCCCTGTGGCTCAAGGCCGGTTTTGTTTTCATCCTGGTGGGCTACGGCACCAAAATGGGGTTGGCGCCGATGCACACCTGGCTGCCCGATGCCCACAGCGAGGCACCCAGCCCGGCGTCGGCGCTGCTTTCGGGCGTGCTGCTGAACTGCGCCTATCTGGGAATCTTCAAGACCAACAAGATCATGCACGCCGCCGGCCTGGCATACTTTTCCGGGCCGATTCTGATGGTCTTCGGCCTGATCTCGGTCATGGCCGCCGCCACCTTCATTCTCAAGCAGACCGAATACAAGCGCATGCTGGCCTATTCCAGCATCGAGAACATGGGCATCATCGCCTTCGGCACCGGCATCGGCGGTCTGGGGGCCTACGGCGCGATGATCTGTCTGATCCACCACAGCCTGATCAAATCGAGCCTTTTTCTGACCTCCGGCAATATCCTGCTGGGCTTCGGCAGCCGGCTGATCGAACAGACCGGCAACCTGACGGGCCGCATGCCCAAAACTTTTGTGGCCTTTTTCGGCGGGTTCGCCGCCATTTCCGGGTTTCCACCCTTCGGTATTTTTATCGGCGAACTGCTGATCATCATCGCCGCCTTCCGGGCGGGCCACCACGTGGGCGCCGTTTTCTTGCTCCTCAGCCTGTGCGTGATCTTCGCCGGGTTGGCCAACAACGTCATGAAGATTTCTTTTGACCCCGGGGATAGGCCCGTCCGGATCACGGAGTCGGCCAGCCTGGTCTGGCCCCAATACGCGCTGCTGGCGACCTCCCTGGTGCTTTGCGGCTGGATGCCGGACACCTTGTATCAAACCATCATGCACGCCGTCAGCGCCATCGGGGGAGGTTTCTGATGACCATCAATTTCAAAGCCATTGCCCATGGGGAAGCCATCCCCACCCAGAGCATCCCCCATCTGTCCTTTGATGACTTCGCCGCCCAGGCGATCGCGATCGTCGCAGGCGGCGGCAAGGTGGTTCAGTTTTTCGCTTTCCAAGCAGACGGCACCGTCCGACTGATGGCCGTGTTGCGCACCGACGTGCTGCTGGCCGCGGTCTGCGACGTGCCTGAGGTCTACCCCGCGCTGACGTCCCGATGCGAACCCTTTCACTTGTTCGAACGCGAAATCGCCGAGCAATACGGAATTCGGCCCGAAGGCCACCCGTGGCTGAAAATGGTGCGCTACCACGCCAACTGCCGCGGGGTCGCTGACCTTTTCGGCAACGATTACGGTGAAGAGATCCCCGGCCGATACGACTATTACGCGGTAACGGGAGACGAGATCCATGAGGTGGCGGTGGGCCCGGTGCATGCCGGGGTGATCGAACCCGGCCATTTCCGGTTCAACTGCATCGGCGAACGGGTCCTCAACCTGGAGATCCAGCTGGGATACCAGCACCGGGGGGTGGAAGATCTGCTTTTGAAGGCCGCAAGAAAAAGGCTGCCGATCATTGCCGACAACATTGCCGGGGATACCTCCGTGGGCCACGGCCTCTGTCATGCCCAGGCCATGGAAGCCCTTGCCGGCATTCAAACCGATGACGGCGCCAAAATCATCCGCACCCTCGGCCTTGAGCTGGAGCGGATCGCCAACCATGTGGGCGATCTGGGCGCCCTGAGCGGCGACGTGGCCTTTCTGCCGCCGGCCAATTACTGCGGCCGGATGCGGGGTGATTTTCTCAACCTGAGCCTGCTGGTCTGCGGCAACCGCTTCGGCAAAGGGCTGGTGAGGCCCGGCGGGGTTCGCTTCCCGCTCACCGACGACAACCGCCGCGATCTGAGCGCCCGGATCCGTGAGCTCAAGCCCCAGCTTCAGCACGTTTGCGCCCTGCTGTTCAACACCCCGAGCGTCCGTGCCCGATTCGAAGGCTGCGGCGTGGTCAGCCGGTCGGATGCCCACAAACTGGGGCTGGTGGGCCCGGCCGGAC
>JAABRJ010000219.1 GCA_011390985.1 Desulfobacteraceae bacterium | reverse complement strand
GGGGGCTTCTTCGGCCACGGTCAAGGGCGCGATCAGCGGGGATCGGATCGTCGATTACAAGCTGCGCGCCAAAGCCGGTCAGAGCATGAAAGTCGCCCTGCAAACCAGCCACGCGAGCAACTACTTCAATGTTTTGCCGCCCGGTTCGGAAGCCGCGTTGGCCAACTCATCGGTGTCGGGCAACGACTGGACCGGGACCCTTCCAGTCGACGGCGAATACACGGTGCGGGTCTACCTGATGCGCAGTGCCGCGCGCCGCAACGAGACCGCCCGTTACACCTTGGCGGTCGGCATCACGGGCAGCGCGGATGCCAAAGTGGCGGGAACGCCCTACCACGCCACCGGCATGGTGCCCTGCTCGATCGGCCCGGATCCGAAAGCTTCAGCCCAATGTTCGTTCGGCGTCATCCGCAGCGCCCCGGGTCACGCCGAGGTCCATCTCGCGTCACCCGGCTTCGACGTCACGTTGCACAAAGACGACTTGCGCATCCTCAAATTCGCGGACGGGGCGGTGACAAGCCCTGATCCCGAGGCCAAGGTGACATCCGAGAACCAGGGGGACAGCTGGTCGATCGGCGTCAACGACTTCTATTTCTACGTCATCCCGGAGGCGGTGATCTCCGGTGGCTGATGGGCTGTAATGGGGTTTCAGAATTCCGGCCTGCTCGCATCGGGGCGGGGTGGGCGTGCTTGATGCCGGGAAGCGCCCCCGGACGCCGCACGACCGTTTTTATTCCGATCCCGCCCTGGAACTCCTGGTCGCCTGGTTCATCGAAAATCCGCTCTGGATGCCGGCGGTGGCCGCCCGCTTCTTTGAGTCAAACGCCGCAATGGGCCGCATGGCGCGAAACTCTCCGGCTTCGGACTATTAGCGGTCTATCAATCACGGCGTTTTTTGGGTTTCAACCAGCTATCCCCCAGTTCCCGGCGCACGGCCTCCTGAACTTTTTGGGGGTATTCCGGGGACATGTAGAAAACACCCTCCATTTCTGCAGGGCTCAGGCCGCGGCGATGCGGCGGTGCGTTGGTGCGCAAGAGCAAAACAATGTCGCTGCTGGCCCATGGATGGCGATACCAGTAATGATGACCGACAATGTCGAAGCCGCGCCCCTCTTGGTTCAAAGAGAGGTCGACCACCTCAAAGTTGGTGATCTTCTCGGCCTTAAGCAATTGCAGTTCCCACAATCCCGCAGACTCCACGCCAATTCGGGCCCCACCGCCCATGTACTTTTCCGCGGCCAGCAATGCGGGGTCATGATCCGAAACGGTCACCACCACTTGCTGGGACAAATCGCTGATCGCGGGCAGCCGCTGATGAAACGTCTCGATGGGAACATCGGCGGCGGCAAATATTACCGAGCCCAACCGGAAAGTCTGTCGCAGATCTTCCGGGCTGTGAAACGGATAGGCGGAACGCAGTTCGTGGAGGGCCTTGGATGCTACCCGGGCCCCGGCGCTGTAGGAAAGCAAGTTGATGCGCCTTGCGGTCGTGTGTGCAGCCAGAAACTCCAGCAGGGCGCGCAGCGCCTGGCTGGAGTCTTTGGCCAGGGTCACATCCTGGCCCAAAAGGTAGAAGAAAATGTTTTGATGAGACGGCCAGGCAAAGCCGATCCCGACGAAATCACGCCCGGCAAAATGGTCGACCTCCGCGGTTATGACCAATGAGTTGAGAAAGTCGACCTTGGTTCCATGCACATAGACCATGATCTCCTTGTCCTGAGCCACCGCCAGTTGCATGTTGATTGCCGCCGCGAAATCCTGCTGCTCGGCTGTCAACACCTGGCGGGCCGCCGACCGGAAATCCTCCGGCAGCTTGGCAAGCTGGTCACAATCCAATAAGGAAATCGGAACCGGATAGTCTCGCTCGGGAGCGATTGATGCCGCATAGAGTTCTTCCCAGCTGAAATTCTCATCCCCGAAGCGTAAAGTGGCGATGCCCAGTTTCAGCACCTTGTCTTTTGCGTTTCCGTAAGGCAGACCACCGGCGCCCGAATCCCGTGGTTGACGATTGGTCGCATAAAACACCGACACCACCGTGCCGCGAAGGATGGGATCCAAGTGGGCAAACGGATCAACGGCGGCTTTGTGGTAGATGGCCGGGGTTTCCATCAATGTAAACACCGGCGCCTTGGCACAGCCTGCCGCCATAACAACCGTGAAGGAGAAGGCCAGCAAGGTGGCTGCCGGCCTCCCTGCAGTCGCCTTTCTCAGGAAAGGTTTTATGGCGGTTCCCAGCGTCAAATTCCAAATCCTTTCAGGCGCAAGATTCAACCGCATGTGTGGTCTTATCCCCGTGCCGCCGGCAGGTGCGTGCCGTCCGGCGGCCTTCCGCTGCCGCCGGAAGGGCCAACAAAACCGCCAGCGCTCCTCAATGAGGGGTAGCCACCTTTTCGCCCCCGCAGTGCGAAACCACCCGAGCGGTAATGAACTCGAACCCGATCAGGGGCACCGAGGAAAGGCTGAACTCCAAGGGGTTGCCGATTACGGTCTGAATCGTGAAATTCCTTTGTGGTGGTGTTTTTTGAGCGGTTCAGGTTGGGGGGTAAGCCATTGACGATCACGTGTGCGCCCCCGGCCACGCCGGGGGCGCACGGAAAACCCAGGGTCACCATTTCCCTGTTCACTTGGCAGCTTGTCATCTATCAGCCGGATTTGCCCACGGGGCGTAAGCCAAATTTATTAAGGCGAAAAGATCCTTTTCGACCCGGCACAAGGTTGGCGAAAATGCATCACAGCGGCTCGAAGCTGAATTTCTGGCCACCGATGGAAGCCTCGTACATCAGACCGCCCTTGCTGTGAACGAAGGTGGCCATTCCTTTGAGGTATTCGGTTTCTGCCTGGACACCGGTCTTGGGGCCGGCGCTGGCACCGGCGCTCGTACCGGTGGTTCCGGCCTTGGCCTGGGCGCCGGCTGTTATGACGACCGCCTGGGCGGTTGCGCCGAACTCGAAGTTACCGCTGGTGAACTCGTCGTAGGCCCGTTTGTCCTGAAAAAAGATGATCTGGCTGAACGCCTCACCACCGAGCTGAAACCCGATTGAGCCCTCCATCACGGACGTTTTCCCGGTAACCTTGCCGTCGCGATAGACCTGGCCCTTGCCGTAGGATCCGCCGACAACAAAGCCGGCCTTGCCGATGGTCGGAAAGACCGCGTAGCCGTATGAATTCTTGAAGAATTTGGTCACAGCCGGGGACTCCTTGAACACGTTGATGGTGCTGGAATAGTCCTCGACCTCGGCGGCAACCGCAACGAACGATGCGCCAAAAACCAATGCGATGATCACTACCAGCCAATTTTTTTTCATTTTCGGACTCCTTTCACTGGAAGTTTAGAGGCTCTGCCGGATCGGCAGAAGCACGAACTGGGTGCGGCACAAGGGGTGCCCTTACGACATTTGAACCAGGTTCGAGCAAATCTCGCCGATTTGTCTGAAGGGGAAAACCCGCCACCGTCCGGCCATCTTTTAAAGGGTAGGTGTCAACATCCAACAGTTCCCTCAGCCCTGGCGAAAATCTTTCTTAATTCAGCTTGACACCTTCCCGCGCCGATTTTTTCCCATTGAGCGCGGATTATTTGCAAGATTCGTGGGGCTGGCGTTTACTGGCGAAAATCAGGCCGCAGGCGAAAGGTTAACAATTAGGTGTCTTTTCGATTTGCCCTACCTGTGGATGGCTAACTCGAATACTAATTCCGTATTTGCCCGGCGCAACATCCCCGACAAAATTCTGGCCGGGTGATTGGCTCGGCAGCACGGAAGTTTGCCCGAGCCCTGGTGGATGGCTGCGACGGCGGTACCTTCGAAGGGGGTAGCAGGGGGGCCGCGCCCATGCAAAATGGCGTTTCTCTATCATACCGAATGTAAGGCAAAAGCCCTTGCCAAGGCGATCCAGAAGAGACGCTGCGGGAGTGTTGCGCCACATCATTTGTGACGGGATAGAACGGCGGCGGATATTTGAAAGACGACGCGGACCAAATCGATCGATGGGTTGCAAGATATCCGTAATTTGTCGCGGGCCTGCCGGAAGGCTGCGCACCCCGGGCGGCCGATTGCCTTCGGCGCCCACGGGTGGCTGCGGGCCCTGCCGGGGCTGCCCCAATAAAGCAACTTCCGGGGCCACAGCTTTGCCGCCTCTCACGTCACCGCCGAGGTGGCGCGTCTGCTGGCGGACAACCCCAGCGGCGGCGCCGATTGGGTCCGGCTGCAGCTGGCCCGGGCGGCTGCCAGGTAAGGCCGCGTCACGAGCCCCCCCATTCTGCCGGTCTGTTGGCCGGTCTTGCGCGTACCCCCCCGCTGGCATATTTTTGGGCAAGAA
>JAABRJ010000218.1 GCA_011390985.1 Desulfobacteraceae bacterium | reverse complement strand
ACCCTCGGAGATTACCTGCCGTTTCCTAAAAACCTGCTCTTTCCGCTCGTCGCCAAGAAGAAGAAGCTGGCCGCCGATGTGGCCCCGGCTGAAAACCTGCACCGCTGGAAACCCCTGCTGGCCGCGGCGGCAGGGCCGCCGCCGGCGGTGGCCCTGTCCCTCGACGACATTGCGATGTACCAGTACACCGGCGGCACCACCGGGATCTCCAAAGGCGTCATGCTGACCCACGGCAACCTGAGCAAGCAGGTCCAGCAGCTCAAGGCCTGGTTCCCCCATTTCAGCGCCGGCAGCGAAACCATGCTGGGGGCCCTGCCATTTTTTCACGTCTTCGGGCTTTCCACCGCCATGAACCTGGCCATTTACATGGGCTGGGGCAATATTCTGGTGCCCAAACCCCAGCCCCAGCAGCTGCTCGAGGCCATCCGCAAGTATCGTCCGACATTCGCACCGCTGGTGCCGACCATGTATATCGGCATCCTCAACCACCCCGACGTCGCCAAAACCGATCTGACCTCCATCAAGGGCTGCTTCTCCGGCAGCGCGCCCCTGCCGGTGGAGGTGATCAACGAGTTCGAAAAAAAGACCGGCGCCATCATCGTCGAAGGCTACGGCCTGACCGAAACCACTCCCGTCACCCACGTCAATCCCTTTGGCGGCACCCGCAAGGTCGGCAGTATCGGCGTCCCCATCCCGGATACCGCCTGTCGCATCGTCGACATCAGCGATGGGGTGACCGACCTGGCGACCGGGGAAACCGGTGAGCTGCTGATCAAGGGGCCCCAGGTGATGAAGGGCTACTGGAACCGCCCCGAGGAAACTGCGGAGACCCTCAGCGACGGCTGGTTGCACACCGGCGACATCGCCAAGATGGACGCAGACGGCTATTTCTATATCGTCGACCGCAAAAAGGACATGATCATCTCCAGCGGCTTCAACGTCTACCCGCGGGATATCGAAGAGGTTTTCTTTGAGCATCCCAAGGTTCAGGAGGCGACCGCGATCGGGATTCCGCACCCCACCCGCGGGGAACAGGTCAAGGTTTTCGTGGTGCTCAAAGCGGGGCAGACCTCCAGCGCAGAGGAGCTTTTGGCCTTCTGCCAAAACAAGCTGGCACGCTATAAATGGCCGACACAGATCGAATTCCGCGATGAACTGCCCAAAACCAATGTCGGTAAAATTTTGAAGAAGACGCTGCGGGCCGAAGCGCTGAAAACAGCTGCGGACTGAACCTGAAACACAGAGGGCGGAGGGGCAATTCCCCGCCCTCAGGTGTTGCCTGAAACCCAAGAAAATCTTGGCTGCAGGCGGTTTTGGGCGGCGATCGGCCGCCCCGCCAAACCGCTTTTTACTTGCCGCCGAAGGCCTCCTCGGAAATTTCGACAGCGGCTGAGCAGCCGCCCAGGATGGCGATCATCTTGCCGGTGGTGATGGGCAGGATGGCGTTGATGAAATAATCCGCACTTTTGATCTGACCTTCATAGAAGGCGGCGTCTTTCTTTTTCGCCTTTTCGAGATGGCGTGCGGCGAGGGTGGCCCGCCACAGGAGCATCCAGGCCATGACGACGTCACCGGTCACCTCCAGGAAAGGATGCGCGGCCGCAAAGGCGCTCATCACCTTGGGCGACATGGCCGTCGCGCCCATGTACATCCCCACCTCGCCCAGCTTGTTGACCGCCTTTTCAAACCGCGCGGCAAAGTCTTCCAGGCCGGTGGTGGCCTTGGCGGCCGCAATCGTCCTGTTCATTTCCCCCAGGAGATCCATAACCGGTTTGCCCCTGTTCATGCCAAGCTTGCGGCCCAGAAGATCCATGGCCTGAATGCCGTTGGTTCCCTCGTAGATCTGGGTGATCCGGCAATCCCGCAGGAGCTGCTCCTGGGGGTATTCGCGGATGTAGCCGTATCCGCCGTAGACCTGCATGCCCTCACTGCAGACATCGAAGGCCCGGTCGGTAACGTAGCCTTTGGCCACCGGAGTCAACACCTCGATCAGCCCCTGGTACTTGTCCTTTTCGGCGGGCTCGTCACTGGTGTGAACCTTGTCCTCGCAGAAGGCCACGAAGTAAAGCAGGCTGCGCATCCCCTCGACGTAGGCTTTCATCTTGATCAGCATCCGCCGCACATCGGGGTGCTGTATGATGGGCACCGAAGGGGCATCGGGGTCGCGCATCTGCAGCAGGTTTTTCCCCTGAACCCGCTCGCGGGCGTAATTGAGCGCATTCAGATAGGAACTGGAGGCACAGGCAAACCCCTGCATGCCCACCAGCAGCCGAGCCTCGTTCATCATCAGAAACATTTCGCTCATGCCCTTGTTTTCTTCGCCCAGCAGGTGCCCACGGCACTGTCCCTTGCTGCCCAGCGCGAGTGAGCAGGTGGCATTGCCGTGGATGCCCATTTTCTCCTCGATGCCGGTGCAGACCACGTCGTTGAAGTCACCCAGGCTGCCGTCCGGGTTGACCCACAACTTGGGGACGATAAAAAGGGAAATGCCTCTGGTGCCGGCCGGGGCGCCCTCGATGCGGGCAAGCACCGGGTGAATGATGTTTTCAACCAGGTCGTGCTCACCGCTGGAGATAAAAATCTTGTTGCCGCTGATCGTATAGGTGCCGTCTTCGTTTTTGACGGCCGTGGTGGTCAGGGCGCCGACATCCGAACCGGCTTCCGGCTCGGTCAACAGCATGGTGCCGGTCCACTTCCCCGAATACATATTGCGCAAAAAAAGGGTCTTCTGCGCCTGGGTTCCGAAGGCCTCGATCAGTTTTCCGGCACCGTGGGTCAGCCCAGCGTACATCATGAAGGCATAGTTGGCGCCATTGAAATAGTCGCTAACCGCCAGCGCCACGGTCTTGGGCATGCCCTGGCCGCCCCACTCGGGATCTTCGGACATGGCCAACCACTCGCCTTCCCGAAACAGCTCGTAAGGCCGGTGGAAGCACTCGGGAACGGCGACCTTTCCGTTTTCCAGCTTGCAGCCCTCGACGTCCCCGATTTTCTGGGTGGGCAGCACTTCCTTGATGGCGAAGTTGCGCGCCTCTGACACGATCAGGTCGATGGTTTTCTTGTTGAACTCGGCATAGCGTTTATTTTTGCTCAGATCACCGACCTGAAGCTGTTCGTGCAGAACAAAATCAACATCTCTGCGATCCGCAATTACCTGTGCCATAATACCCGTCTCCTTGATTTTATGGTGTTTGCCCCGCTTGCAGTAACACTTGCCCCTCGGGTGCCCCCCCGCTCCCGATTCCCCGAAAGATCAAATCCACCAGCGGTTCGGCCATGGAAACCAGGTCGTACTTCCCGCCGGAAAGCACCCAGGTGTTGATGACCTCGTCGACCGCACCGAGAATGAAGCGTTTGACCAGGCTGACATAAAGGTCCTTGCGGATCTGGCCCTCCTCCTGGCCCTGTTCGATGATTTCGGCGGTGATGTCGAGATACATCTTGGACATCTCCTGAAGCTGTCTTTCAACCAGCCGGCTGTTGCTGCGCGCCTCGGCCTGGTAGACCACCGCCATGTTCTTGTCGTTTTGAAACTCTTCCAGATGCCGCCGGATCAAGTTCCAAAGTTTGTCGCGGGCACTGTCGGCCTTGTCGACCTCCTCCCGGAAAGAGTGAAACACCTGCTTGGTTTTGTAACCGAAGAACTGCAGCAGAATGTCATCTTTGTTTTTGAAGTAAAGGTAAATGGTGCCATCGGCCACACCGGCCTCGCGGGCGATCTGGGAGATGGTGGACTGGAAGAACCCCTGCTGCGCGAAAACCTTTACAGCGGCCTCGAGAATCAGATGGTACTTGGCTTTATTTCTTTCTTTCTGGGAAATGACAGCACCTCCTGGCCGGTGGCCGCCAAAATATGAATGAGTGTTCATTCATTTAGCAGAAGGTCTTTTGGTCTGTCAAGGAAAAAACTGCCCGCAGTAAAGCGGCCGACCTTTGGGTTTTGCCCCAAATTTTGAGTTTCTTGACCTGTTTTTATGGGGTCATTGCAAAGGGGGCCGGTCAACAGACACCTTTTGGGCTAATGAGCAAGTACTCACTCGAGCCCCAGATGGTATCGCTCCTGGCCTTAAAGCACACCGGGCCTAGCGGCCTATCGAGCGGCGCCGCCGAGAGGGAATTAGGATTTGTTTTTTTAAGCCGCTTATGATTTACTTGCGCGACAATTTGATCCCGCACGTGCCAACCGCGGGCGGCCCACACCCACCGCTTTGTCCGGTGTTCGACCTCCACGCCGCCGACTGTCGCATCATTCGCCAGTCGCCAATGGAACCTCAAACCGATGGGCCCGCCGCCAGTCTGTCAAACGGGGGAACCATGC
>JAABRJ010000217.1 GCA_011390985.1 Desulfobacteraceae bacterium | reverse complement strand
GGGCCAGCAGCTTGACGGCTGCGTCGCGGACCTGTTCGTTGTAGAAGACGGCGCGCTTGTCCTGGTCCGTGACGCCGGTCGTGAAGGTGAAGGGGCCGGTCACCTGGCCCTTGAGGGCCACCGGCGGCGGCGAGAGGCCCTTTATGGCCTGCAGCAGCGCAAAAAAACCGCCCGCCACATCAGGGGTGAGTTCAAAGCGCGAGCCGTCAAGGTTGCCGGCACCCTCGGACACGGCCAGGTAGGCCTCGTAAAAGGCCACCAGCTGGTCATCGAACCGCTCGTCGGCGGTGTCCACCAGTTGCTTGCCACCGACCGTCTTGACCCCCGGCAGGCCGGGCAGAAACTGGGCCAGCATGCCCTCCTGGGGGTGTGCCGGAAGCTGGGCCCACACCGGGATCTCGGGGGTGTAGCGCAGCACCAGGCGCGCCGCCTGGCGGTGGTCATCCAGGGGCAGGCTGCCGATAAGCACCGGCAGGCAGTTAGGGCGAAATGACGGGGACATGGTATCGGCTCCTGCCCGCAGGGTCGCCGAAGGCACCCGCGCGGGATTGACGTTGTTCAGGGACAGCGCCCGCGGCCTTCTAAAGCAGGGATCGCGGCGCATTGGACCATAAAAATATCGGGTTGCCCCCCCAAAGTCAAGCAAAGCCCCGCGCTCCGGTGGCTGTCGAAAGGATTGACACTTCAGCGGCGGGGGTGGTATAAGAATCGTGATTTCTTTAACTTATCTAAATTTATAGGTTGACGTGGCAGACATCATCTCCCTGAACGACAAGCTCCAACGGGCTGAGGAAAAGCGCGCCGCTCAGGACCGGCGGCGCAAAATTCAGGCTGTGCAGAAGGTTTTTCAGTGCTCCCGCTGCGCCTTGAAGTGTGAGAAATGCGGCGCCCAGCTGGAGTGCGGCTGCCAGGCGCCCCCCACCGCCCAATCCGGGTTGCCTTACCACCTGTGCGAGGGCTGTTCCGAAGAGTACCAGGCGTATCTGAAACGCCTGCAGGGCGACGGAGAGCCGACGTGCTACTGGTACAACGCCGCCTGGATGGCGACCTGGAAACACTGGATCAACTACCAGAGCGCCAAGGAAAACTTCATCAATTCGCCTGAGTTCGTGCGGCTGATGCAGGAACTGCGGCAAATCGGGCCGCATGAATAGGAGGAAACACCCATGTTTGGTATAGGAATGCCGGAATTAATCATTATCCTGGTGATCATCCTGATCATCTTTGGCGCCGGCAAACTTCCGGAAATCGGGGCCGGGATGGGCAAGGCGATCAAAAACTTCAAAAGCGCCACCAACGATGCGGAAAAAAGGGACGCCGAGAAACTGGATAAAAGCGACAAACCCTGAGTGCCGGCAGGCCTTGCGACGGCCAGTCGCCAGGCTGCCCACGCCCGTAACGCCGGGAGGCCGCATCGCACCGCGCCCACCCGGCTTTTTTTCGCCGCCGCCGTTCATCCTGCTCTTGGGGGCGTCCTTGACATTCTCCGGCGGCCCCTTTACCTTCACTGCTAAAATTCTGTTTGACGATGCACACATCCGGTTTGCTGCCCGGGGGAGTTATGGCCGATCCTGAAATTCGCCTCCAAGAGATGCTCTCAAAGCTCAAAGACCGTGCGTTGCGCATCACCCCCCAGCGGCTGGCGATCCTCAGGATTCTGGCGCTCAGCGCCGGGCACCCCAGCGTTGAACAGATCCATGAAAAAGTGCGGGTGGATTTCCCAACCACCAGCCTGGCCACGGTCTACAAAAACATCGCCCTGCTGAAGGAACTGGGCGAGGCCCTGGAGCTGGGGTTCACCGACGGCAGTAATCGCTACGACGGCAACCGGCCCTATCCCCACCCGCACCTGGTCTGCCTGCGGTGCAAAGAGATTATCGACCCGGATCTCTCCTCGCTGGCCGACGTGACGGCCGAACTCAGCCAGGAAACCGGTTTTCTCATCCTCAGCCACCGCCTTGATTTTTTTGGCATCTGCAGCGCGTGTCAAAGTATGGAAAAACAGGGCGAACCGGCCAAAAAAAAATAGCCCCAAAACTCCAGCGATCATCCGAAGAGGTTTTTTGTCGGGGGTGCGCAAAAACTACCCATCCCGCATGGCGCTCGGCCCGTATCCGACGCGTCATCCAAGGCGGCCGGCTTCGCCGAACACGCCAACACGACATGGGCGCCTGACAGCGATATGACCGCGATAGCAATTTTTTGTCTGTCCTATTTGGGCATCGCTCTTGGAAAAATTCCAGGGCTTGTTATCGACCGGGTCGGGGTGGCCATGCTGGGAGCGATCGGCATGGTGGTTTTTGGCGTCGTCACGCCGGAGGGCGCGGTCAGGGCCATCGATCTGCCGACCATTCTGCTGCTCTATTCTTTGATGATTATTTCCGCGCAACTGCGGCTCGGGGGGTTTTACACCTGGGTTGCACTGAAAACCGTGTCTTTCTACACCCACCCGCGGCTCTTTTTATTGGTCACGATGGGTGTCAGCGCGCTGCTTTCGGCAATATTGGCCAATGACATTGTGTGCTTTGCCTTTACCCCGGTACTGGCCCTTTCTCTGGTAGAAGCGAAACTCAATCCGCTGCCCTTCCTGATCGGCCTTGCGGTTTCAAGCAATATCGGCTCGGCTGCGACCATCATCGGAAACCCGCAGAACATGCTGATCGGGCAATCGGGCCAGCTGGATTTTGCCCGATTTTTTTTCTGGTGTACGCCGCCGTCGCTGCTCGCACTGCTGGCCAGCTATCTGATCATATTGTGGCGCTACCGCCATAAAATTTATGATTCGGAGAAGCAGACAGACGGTATGCGGCAGCACCCGATCCAGCCTTTCAACAAATGGCAGACGTCGAAGGGGATTTTGGCGATTCTGATTCTCATCGTGTTGTTTTTTTCCTCCATACCCAGGGAGATATCGGCGATCGGCATCGCCGGGGTTTTGTTGTGCAGCCGCAGGCTGAAAACCAGAGATATCATGGGGCTGGTCGACTGGCATCTGATCCTGCTGTTTTGCGCCCTGTTTGTCATTGTCCACAGTGTTTCCCAGGGCAATTATCTGGACATGGTGGTGAATCGGCTCGCCGGGGCGGGGCTGAACCTGCAAAATTTGCCCGTCCTGGCGGGCGTATCGGTGATGTTGAGCAACCTCTTCAGCAATGTGCCGGCGGTTATGCTGCTCTTGCCGGTTCTGGACCCTTCGGACCCAATCCAGTGGTACACCCTGGCAGCCTCCAGCACCTTCGCCGGCAACCTGTTTTTGCTGGGCAGCATCGCCAATCTGATCGTGGTGGAACAGGCCGCGAATTTCGGCATCAAGATAACCTTCTGGCAGCATGCAGCCGCCGGAATTCCCGTGACGTTGGTTTCGCTGCTGGTATTGGTTGGCTGGATTTTGATGGTGTAGTTTGAAAAGTCGCCCATCGCCGGTATGGCATGCATCCGCGCGGGGGCATGGGGCCGCTGGCAGTGGCGGCGGAGGGCAGGGCCGGCGGGTCACCCCCCCTTCGCGCTGACCGTGCACCGCCTTTGGCCTTTCCAAGCCCAAGCCTCTTATCCGTCATCTGCCGTCAGATGCTGATGACCTTGTCGGCCACCTGCATCGCGGTGATGATGTCCAACATGTTGGTCGTCTCCCCCACCTGCTTTTTCGCCAGAATATCGAAATGGTCCAGACAGGTGCCGCAGACCATGATCTTGAGGCCGCCTTTTTCGTATTGCCGCAGGTCCTCGAGGACCTGCGAGCCTTCGATGGCAAGCTTGACGCCGTTGTTTACAAATACCAAGCGCCACAGGTCGGGGCCCATCTCCTTCAGCGTGCGCAGGAAATTGACCATCAGTTTCAGGCCCAAGGCATCGTCTCCGAAACCCATGCGGTCCGTGGCGCACAGCACCATGATTTTCCTGGCGTCGGTTTCTTTTTCAGGGGAAGGCCGGGGCTCTTGCACCCGATCCGAACGGCACGTGGCGCTCACCCAATAGTCATCGCCGTCTTGTTCGAGCACGGTCTCAAATCCCTGGGACTCGAGGAACCGCTGCACGTTCTGCTGGGAGGCCGCGTTGTCGAGGACAACTCGCAGGCCCTCGGGTTTGTCCTCCTGCAACGCGGCTTTCGTTTGAAGGACGGGCGCCGGGCAGGCCAATCCTCTGGCATCGATTTCTTTCATAAAAAAAACCTCTCGTAGTTTGGCGTTGCGGTTATTTCAACAGGTGGCGTGTTTCGGGCGCAGGAACTTTACAGGACCCATATCTTTTCCTGCGGGCCGTCCAGAATTTCGCCGATATCGGCGGCATCGCCAATGCCGCTATCCTTCAGGGCCGCTATAATTCCGACGGCATGCGCAGCGCTCACGCAAATCAGCA
>JAABRJ010000216.1 GCA_011390985.1 Desulfobacteraceae bacterium | reverse complement strand
CGGCCTGGTCAAGGGGATCACCGAGATTGCCGCCAAATCCAAGGAAAAATGGCCGCTGGGACTGATCCGGACCCTGGCCGATGACCTGCTGGAACTGACCGAGGCCCGCGGCTGGGGGCCGGATTTGGAAAACCGCTGGCTGAACCTGGTGGGGTTTTGTCTGCGGCCGGGGTTCGGCGACGGCTTTGACGAACGCCGCCTGCAAAGCCTGTGGAAGGTATACCTGCAGGGCCCGGCCTTTCCCAAAAACGGCCAGGTGCGCTCGGAGTGGTGGATCCTGTGGCGGCGGGTGGCCGGCGGCCTCAAGCCCGGCCAGCAGCGGCAGGTGCTGCAGGACCTGGCCCCGCTGATTTTCCCTAAGAAAAGCGGCGGGTCCAAAGTCAGCCCCCAGGAGCGGGTCGAAATCTGGATGGCGGTGGCCAACATGGAGCGCCTCTCGGCCAAGGACAAGATCAAGTGGGGGCGCCAGCTGTTGGCGGAAATCCAGCCCGGCAAGGCCAAACCCCAGACCCTGTGGGCATTGTCGCGGCTGGGGGCCCGCGAACTGCTCTACGGCCCGGTGGATCGCGTGATCCCGGCCGAAGAGGTCGCGGGTTGGATCCTGCGGCTGGTCGCAGGCGACTGGAAAAAACCCCTGCCCGTGGGTGCGGCCCTCGGGCAGCTGGCACGCCGGACCGGCGACCGCGTCCGGGATGTGTCGCCAGCCGTCGCCGCGAAGGTGCTGGAGTGGATGGGGCGGCAGGACGGCCTGCACGCGTCCGCCCGCCTCGTAAAAGAGGTGGTGCCCGTCGCGCGGCAGGAGGAGAGCGCGCTTTTCGGCGAGTCGCTGCCCTCCGGTATCGTCCTGCACGCCTGACCTTTTCGGCCCCGGGGTTGCCTCAGGCCGTGATATTCAGGCGCCGGATCCCGGCGCTCTCTTACTGAACCATCTGGATTCAAGCAACTTTCCCAATTGTCAGCCCTCGCGTCTCAAAAATCGTTGGTATTCACACATCTTGGCCAGCGACTTGACCGCCTGCTCGGGGGTATGAAAAAAGAGGGCCTTGTATGGGTACCCTTCCAAGGGGTAAACGGTCCGGTCCCCCGGCGCGGTCAGCAGGCACACGCCGGCCACCGGCTTTTGATGGCGCGCCATCATCATGGCCGTCTGGCGGATGAAGTTGCGCTCGAATTCCGCCACCGCGCTGCGGGTCGTGGCGATAAACTCCGCGGAGTAGGATGGGTCGGATTTCAGGACGGCGTCCAGCGCGCGCTCCTGCAGGATCCGACGGCCGACGATGCCCAGGGT
This sequence comes from Desulfobacteraceae bacterium, assembly GCA_011390985.1. Classification (GTDB taxonomy): domain Bacteria; phylum Desulfobacterota; class Desulfobacteria; order Desulfobacterales; family JAABRJ01; genus JAABRJ01. Next base: position 3,089 of record JAABRJ010000216.1, on the reverse strand, counting down.
GATGACCGCATCGCAGCCGTCCCACGCCAGCAGCATTTCCATGACCGCCGCCGGGACGGCGAGATCGCTGATACCCACCACATCCACCGGGTTGGAACGGCTCCAGAACGGCGGCAGGAGGGTGTCGATCTGGGCCGTCAGCGCCTGCGGCAGTGGCGGCACCTGCAGGCCGTAGCGCTCGCACAGGTCGGTGGTCACCACCCCCCAGCCGCCCCCGAGGGTGATGATGGCCACCCGGTTGCCGCGGGGCAGGGGCAGGGCGGAAAACGCCGCGGCAAGGTCCAGGAGTTCCATCGGCTGGTCGACCTTGATGATGCCGGCCTGGCGGCAGACCGCGTCAAAAACCCGGGCGTCCGATCCCATGGCGCCGGTGTGGCTGGCGGCGGCCTGGTTGCCGGCCTGGCTCTGCCCGCCTTTCAGGAGCACGATCGGTTTGCGTTGCCCCAGACGTCGCGCGCTCTCCAGAAAACGGCGTCCGTCTTTGACGCTTTCCAGGTAAACCATCACGGTTTGGGTGGTGGGGTCCTGGGCCAGGGCGTCGAGGTAATCCTCGACGGTGACCATGGCTTCGTTGCCCGAGCCGCAGTAGGCCCGGATGCCGATGCCCTGGCTTTCGGCAAACGCCAGCAGCTGGGTGCCCATGTTGCCGGATTGGGCCACCACCGTGATGTTCCCCGCGGCCGGCATGATCTGGCCGGGGATGCAGTAGAACTGGATGTGCGGATTGCAGATGCCCATGGTGTTGGGGCCGACCACGAGCACGCCGGACTGGCGCGCGGTGGCAACCAGGGCCGCCTCCAGGGCCTTGCCGGCCGGGCCGGTTTCGCCAAAACCCGAGGTGATCAGAAGCACGTTGCGGATGTTTCTGGCGGCCAGCTGAGGAATCAGGTCGTTCACGGCCGCGGCCGGCACCGTCACCACGGCGAGGTCGACATCGGTGGGAAGGTCCGCCACCGACCGGTACACCGGCTGCCCGGCAATCTCTCCACCGCGGTGGTTGACCAGATAGATCGGCCCGGCGAACCCCCCGCTTTTGACCGCGGTGAAAAGCTGGTGGCCCCACTTGCCGAGCTTGCCCGATGCGCCCACGAAGACCACCGAGCCTGGCTGAAAGAGCCTGCCCAGCAGCAGCGGGTCCACGGGTGGGCGCCGGCTGGATTCGGTTTCAGCAGGGGTCCCGGTGACCACCAGGGCGTCCACGGCGCACAGCTCCCCCTCGGGGGTGATGATCAAAGGGTTGATATCCACTTCGAGGATGTCCCGGCGTTCCATCGCCAGCCGTGAGAGCCCCAGCAGCGCCGCAATCAGCTGCTCACGGTTCACCGCGTCCTCGCCGCGGAAGGGGCCCAGCAGGGTGCGGGACCTGATTTCCGCCAGCATCTCGGCGGCGTCGGATGCCCTCAAGGGCGCCACCCGGAAGACCACGTCGGCCAGCGCCTCGGTGAAGATGCCCCCCAGCCCGAACATCACCACCGGGCCGAACTGCGGGTCCTGCATCACGCCGGCCACCAGTTCCCGGCTGCCGGAGACCTGGCGCTGCACCAGAAACCCTTCCAGCTCCGCGCCCGCCGATGCTTGCAGCGCAAAGGCGGCGGTGCGCACCTGGGCCGCCGACCCGAGGTTGAGGTGGACCAGTTTGCGCTCGGTTTTGTGCAGCAGCGTCGCCCCCAGCCCCTTGAGGACCACGGGAAACCCCATGGCCTCGGCGGTCGTGACCGCCGCTTCGGGCGTAGCCGCACCGGCTTCGGAAACCACCGGGACGTCGTAGGCTGCCAGCAGCCTTTTGGCTGCATTTTCCCTCATCGCCGTTTTGAGCGACATGGTTTTAGCTCTCCCTTAAGCATTAAAGGTAAGGCCGCAAAGTGGTCTGCGAGAAAAACAGGATGCCGGCCGCATCAGCGCCGAAACAGCCCGGCTATTTTTTTGAGGCGCGCCCGGCCGGCGCCGTCTATCTGTTGCAAAAAGGCCCAGTCGGTCTGTTTGGCCAGATTCGGTCGTTCCTGCAGAATGATGCGGGCAGTCATCCTGGCGGCCTCGGCGGTGAGCTCTGCGCAGTGCTCGAAATGCAGGTCGCGGTCATGGCGGAAATCCCGCGTCAGAATGCGACAGCAGGTGCTGCCAAAGTTTTCCCGGAAGCGGTCGTGAAGCATCCGGGCGCTGCGGCGGACCCGGTTGCCGTTGCCGAACCCCGGCCGGTTGCGGCCGAGGAAAAGCCCCAGGGCGAGGACGCCGCCGTTCAGCGCACCGCACAAGCAGCCGCTGCCGCCCAGACCTTCAGCTCAATCGCACGCCCCTTACCTACCGTCAACTGTTTCGCGCTGTCAAATTGTTTAAATCGATGAGACCAAATCGAGAATCGGGTTCTTGGGACGAGCGTATTTTCGGAGCGGCGGGTTTGAAATTGAACCCCGGGGCCTTATAATAACCGGTATGCTGTTAACCCGGCCAGGCTGAAAAATTCAGCGGAGGAAAGTTTGCATGCGGGTTGGATTGGGTTATGACGTTCACCGGCTGGTGGTCGGACGCAAGCTGGTCCTGGGGGGCGAAACGATTACCTTTGAAAAAGGGTTGTTGGGGCATTCCGATGCCGACGTGCTGACCCATGCGGTCTGCGATGCCCTGCTGGGGGCCGCCGGACTGGGCGATATCGGCCAGCATTTTCCCGATACGGATCCGGCCTACAAGGACATCTGCAGCTTGGAACTGCTGGATCGCACCGGCCGCATGCTGAGGCAGCGAAAGCTGGCGATCGTCAACCTCGATGTGACGGTGTTTGCCCAGGCGCCCAAGCTGGCCCCGTTTGGCGGCGCCATCTGCCGCGACCGGATCAATATCAAGGCCACGACCACCGAGGGGTTGGGCATGATCGGCGCCGGTGACGGGATCGCCGCCATGTGTGTCACCCTGCTGCGGGAGGTGGCCTGAGCTGCCATGACCCTTTTCAAATTTCAATCCGAATTCACCCCCAGCGGGGACCAGCCGCAGGCCATCGCCGCATTGACGGCGGGCGTCCAGGCCGGCAAAAAACACCAGGTCCTGCTGGGCGTAACCGGATCGGGCAAAACCTTTACGATGGCCAAGGTGATCGA
>JAABRJ010000215.1 GCA_011390985.1 Desulfobacteraceae bacterium | reverse complement strand
GGTGCTGAGCACCCTGCGCTATTTTCGGGATGAATACGAGGCCCACATCCAAGGGCGCCGCTGCCCGGCCGGCGTCTGCAAGCTCTGAGAGTGAAAGGAGCCCCGTGATGGCCCACCGGCCTTTCGACCCCAAACACCCTGCACCCCCCGGAGACGGCCGTTCGACGGCGATCCTGACCCTCAGGATCGACGGCCAGGATGTCGGCGCGCGCAGCGGCGACACGATCCTCGCGGTCGCCCGCGAAAACGAGATCCACATCCCGACCCTGTGCCAACTGGAAGGCCTCTCCAGTATAGGCGCCTGCCGCTTGTGCCTGGTGGAGGTCACGGGCGCGGCCCGGCTGGTGCCGGCCTGCGTCACCGCCGTGCGGCAGGATATGGCGGTGACGACCCGCTCGGAGCGGCTTCAGGCCTATCGCCGCAAACTGCTGGAGCTTTTTTTCAGCGAGCGCAACCACGTCTGCGCGGTCTGCGTCTCCAACGGCCACTGCGAACTGCAGACGCTGGCCGAAACCCTCGGTATGACCCACGTGCGCTACGACTATCTCTACCCGCCGGACGCCATCGACGCCTCCCACCATCGCTTTTCGGTGGACCACAACCGCTGCATCCTGTGCCTCCGATGCGTGCGCGCCTGCGAGGAAATCGAGGGCGCCCACACCTGGGACGTGATGGGCCGCGGCATCGACTGCCGCGTGATCACCGACCTGAACCAGCCCTGGGGGGAATCGGAAAGCTGCACCGGGTGCGGCAAGTGCGTCCAGGTCTGCCCCACCGGGGCGCTGACCGAAAAAGGCCGGGCCGTGGCGGAGATGGTCAAAAACAAGGAATTCCTGCCCTACCTGCGGGTCATGCGGCGGCGCGAGTTCTGACGCCGCCGGCCGGCAGCGGGCTTGACCAAGGGGGGAAGGCGTTTGCGGGCTGCTTTTTTCAAGGGGGCGAGGAGGTTTCATGGGCAAAATCCGACTGGCCACCACCTGGCTTGACGGCTGTTCCGGCTGCCACATGTCGTTTCTGGATCTGGATGAAGCGGTGCTCGTGATCGCGGAGCGGGTCGAAATGGTTTACGGGCCGCTGGTGGACGCCAAAGAGATCCCGCAGGGCATCGACGTGGCCCTGGTGGAAGGCGCGGTGAGCACCGCGGCCGACCGCCAAAAAATCCTGCTGCTGCGCGAACGCGCCGCCATCCTGGTGGCCCTGGGAGACTGCGCCGTGACCGCCAATGTGCCGGCCATGCGCAACCGCTTCAGCACCGAGGAGGTGCTGGGGCGCGCCTACCTCGAGAATGCAACGGCCAACCAGCAACTGCCCGGGGAAGGCGCGCCCCGGCTCTTGGCGCAGGCCCGCCCGCTGCATGAACTGGTCACCGTGGACATTTTTATCCCGGGCTGCCCGCCGCCCGCAGCGGCCATCGGTTTTGCGCTGGCGGAACTGCTGGCCGGCCGCATGCCCGACATGGCCGGGCGCTCGCGCTTCGGAGCCTGAAAACGAAGGGGGGGGTTGACGATGGGACGGCGGATTGAAATCGAACCGGTCACCCGCATCGAGGGCCACGGCACCATCACCATCCAGCTGGACGATCAGGGCCGCGTCAGCGACGCCCGGTTTCACGTCACCCAGTTCAGGGGGTTTGAAAAGTTCTGCGAAGGCCGGCCCTACTACGAAATGCCCGCACTGGTGGAGCGGATCTGCGGCATCTGCCCGGTCAGCCATTCCCTGGCTTCCGCCAAGGCCTGCGACGCCATCCTGGGCGTGCGGGTCCCGCAGGCGGCCCAAAAACTGCGCAGCATGCTCAACTGCGGCG
>JAABRJ010000214.1 GCA_011390985.1 Desulfobacteraceae bacterium | reverse complement strand
ATGCCCTCAGCTTCTTTTACCTGTCGGCGCCGGACCTGTTGCTGGGGATGGACGCCCCCCCGGCCCAACGCAACCTGCTGGGGCTCGCGGCCGCCAACCCGGCGGTGGTGAAAAGCGGCATCGCGCTGCGCAAGACCGGCCAGGGCATCATCGAAGCCTTCGCCGGCAAGCGCATCCACCCCGCCTGGGTCGTACCGGGGGGAGTGAACGCCGGCCTGACGGCGGCCGACCGGGATAAAATCCTGTCCGACCTGCCCGCCGCCAAAACCATCACCCTGGAGGCTCTTGCGGATTTCAAAACACGCATCGCCGGTTTCCAGGAGGAGATCGCGTCTTTTGCCAACTTCCCGACCCTCTTTGTGGGTCTCGTCAACCCCGAGGGCGACCTGGCCCTGAGCGACGGCACCCTGCGGATCATCGACCACCAGGGCAACATCCTGGCCGACAACGTCGACCCCGTGGATTACCCGCAATTTATCGGCGAAGCGGTGGAGCCCTTCTCCTATCTCAAGTCCCCCTTCTACATCCCCCTCGGATACCCCGACGGCATCTACCGGGTCGGTCCGGCCGCCCGCCTGAATGTCTGCAACAACTGCGGCACCCCGTTGGCCGACCAGGAACTGGACGAGTTCAGAAGCCTTGGCAGCGGCCCGCTGGCCAGCAGCTTTTACAACCACTACGCCCGGCTGATCGAAATCCTCTACTGCATCGAAACGATCGAGGCCCTGATGGCCGACCCCGGGATCCTCGACCCGCATGTCCGGGCCCAGGCCGAACCGAACTTCGGCGAGGGCCTGGGCTGCGTCGAGGCCCCGCGCGGCACCCTCCTGCACCACTACCGGGTTGATTCCAACGGCCTGATCACCTGGGTCAACCTGATCGTCGCCACCGGCCACAACAACCTGGCCATGAACCGCGGCGTACGCCAGGTGGCCGAGCGCTTCATCCAGGGGGACGACATTCCCGAGGGCGCGCTCAACCGCCTGGAGGCCGTCATCCGGGCCTTCGACCCCTGCCTGAGCTGCTCCACCCACGCGCTCGGCCGGATGCCGCTGATGGTGGAGCTGCGCAACCCCGACGGCCGCCTGCGCCGCCGTCTCCGGCGGGAATGATGACCCGGGTGCTGGTGATCGGCTGCGGCAACCGCGCGCGCGGCGATGACGGCCTCGCCTGGAACGCCCTGCAACAATTGGCGGCGGGGCCTTTGCGGGAAAATGTCGCCCTTCTCCTGCAGCAGCAGTTGACCCCCGAGCTGGCCGAGCGGGTCCGGTGGGCAGCGCGGGTCATCTTCGTCGATGCCAGCGCCCAGGACCCACCCGGCCAAATCCGCTGCCGGCGCCTTTTCCCCGCGGTCTGCGAGACGGCGACGCTCACCCACCACCTCACCCCCAGCGCGCTTCTCTCACTGACGCGGTCCCTTTACGGCAGGTGCCCGGAGGCGTTTGCGGTGAGCGTCGGGGGGGCGGATTTCGGC
>JAABRJ010000213.1 GCA_011390985.1 Desulfobacteraceae bacterium | reverse complement strand
GATACTTGAATTGCCTATCACCAGAGTGCGATGGGCTTTATGTTAAATTGCAAATACGAACACGCCTTCAGCATGCATGGGCAACAGCTGTTGAAACGATGGGTACTTTTTTAAATCATTCCCTGAAAGATTGCGAAGGTCCCAGAAGTTGGCTTGAGTTTTTCGCCTTAGCAGGTTCAGCATTCGCACATCTTGAAGAAACCCCACCAGTTCGAGGTTTCGACAATCTTGATAAAGAGGAACATTCTATAGAACAATTTATGAAGCTAATAAG
>JAABRJ010000212.1 GCA_011390985.1 Desulfobacteraceae bacterium | reverse complement strand
TCTCGCCCCAGGTCCGCAACAGCCTGCCGGACCTGCTGCGCTGCATCCGGCGGCGGCTTGATCCCCCTGCCTTTCTTTCCGTTGAATCGAAGGCCAAACCAAACGCTCCAGCAGACGCGGACATGCCGCGCCGCTGAGCTTTATCGTTGATGGACCGGTAAAAAGTCAAAATTTGAGATGGTGGTGAAAAAAGTTCAAGTTACGGCGCGCAAATCTCGAGGAGTGAGGCGTACTTATGGTATGGCGCAGCGACTTCGAGATGCAGCCCAATGCGGAAATTGGACTTTTACGCCGCCATCAATTTTTATCACGAACTTATTTCTGAACGAGACTACATTAATAACCCTAAAACATCCGGCTATCGTAGAACAATTTATGAAGCTAATAAGCTCAGAGTGTGTGAATGGTTACAGGCATTTTCGATAGCCGCCGAAAGAATTCATTTGGAAAAAGAACTGGTAGCTATCATCTCATTGTTCTGGACCTCGAAGAGCGTAAAGTGGTAATTCACACTTATGGCCAAGGAGTACTTAACGAGGCAAGTGATGAATATGCCAAAGTTGAAAAAGAAATTTCTAAAGGAAAACAAATACAGGCGGTCCCCGTTTCCGCATGACCGATAGAGAAATTCAGAAAAGCCTATCCAAGTTATTTTTGGATACACGTGAATTTATCTTGCGACTTAATCGTGTTGAAAAGTTAATTAGACGATAGAAAGCCTGCCCTATCGCCAATCAATGAGAAACGAAACGGTCGCGAGGCTGTTGGCCCGCTGCCCGGTCCACGATCTCGAAACGGCGGG
>JAABRJ010000211.1 GCA_011390985.1 Desulfobacteraceae bacterium | reverse complement strand
CAGCAGACTCTGCTGCTGGTTGAGGTGCCCCCAGCGGGCCTGCACCATTCCCAAGGCGGCGTCCATCACGAAAAAAGGCACCGCGCGCAGCAGAAAATCCCGGGGCGGCACGAAGTCGGCGTCAAAGATGGCCGTCAACTCCCCCCGCGAGCACGCCAGCCCCTCGCGCAGGGCGCCGGCCTTGAACCCCTCCCGCTCGGAGCGCGTCAGATGCACGATGTCGACCCCGCGGGCGCGCAACTCGGCCACCTTGCGCGCCACCAGCTGCCGAGTTTCATCGGTGGAGTCGTCCAGCACTTGGATTTCGTGCCGTCCGGGAGGATAGTGCATGCGGGCCACAGCTTCGATCAGGCGTTCGACGACGTTGCGTTCATTGTAGATCGGCAGTTGGGTCGTCACCACCGGCAGGCGCTCGGCGGCCGCAGCGAGCCCGGCTTCGGGGGCCTGGCGCCCGTAAAACGCTTCCAGCAGTTGGGCGTCTTCCCGGCGCCGCCGACCGACGGCGCGCCGAAAAAGCGCCGTCATGATGTGGCAGTTGATGCCGTAGATCGTGAGGATCACCGCGGTGATGCAGTAAAGCGCTACAAGTAGACTCATGGCTTGGCCTTGTTCGGGGCAGCAGAAGCGGCAGAGGGTCAGCCCGCCTGCCGCTTCTGCTGCAGGATTTGCCGCGAAAGCAGTGCGTACCCTCTTTCGGGGGCGAATATTTACGAGTGATGGTAGAGATCCACGAAATCAAACCCGTTGGCGACGAACGACCGGATCTCCGAAGCGAGGTTGCGGCGGGGAGTGGGTCGGAAAACCGATTTCCACGTCAATGGCCTCCGCACCCGCACCCGCAGTCGCCGCCGCAGGCGCTGCGCCGCGCCAACTGCCGGATGACCTCGCGCTGGTCGGCAGGCGCCACGGCCGTGATCGTGACCCGCATAAAAAGGTCGGCGGCCTGACCGGGGAGCAGAACCCCCGGCAGCGGGAGGTGTTCGAAGGTTGTTTGCAGCACACGGGGATCCAGTCGCAGGGTGATCTGTTCGCCGACCCGGCGATCGATCAGGGCCCGCTCGAAAGGAGCCAGTCCGTCCGCTCCAAGGCCAAAGATGAAACCGTAGGCCATCGGCTGGGGCGTCAGATCCATGGCGTCGGAAGTTGTGCCGGCCTCCAGGAACAACTGGACCTGCTGAAGGGGGCCGACGATCTGGGCGGGTATCTGCATGTGTAACCTCCATGGCATGATTTGGGGTCAAGCTGCCGGCCTGCGGGGACCGCAGGCCGGTGCGATTCGGGGTTTGAAGGTCCGGGCGCTTGTCCGCGCGGACCGCATTCCACCCTCGGGACAGCCCAGAAAATAGCACAAAAGCGGCGGATTACAACCGTCAATCTCGAAAAACGGGTTGCACCTGCGGCCGAAAGCGTCTCATCTGTTTTGGATCAATTCTGTTTTAACTGGATTATTGAAACACCCGGCTTTCCCCGCAAAGCCGCCGGCTGCGGACGTTTGCCAGCCACGTGCGGCCGTCCAGCGCCAGGGCCTGTCTCAACCCGGCCGCAGCCTCCCTCCCCGCCTTGCGCGGTACAACATTTTGAATTTGTTATTTTTATTGACAATCAAAAAAGGTTTAGATCCTGGCACGGATCTTGTTGGGATACGGGGGACAACCATCCGAACGACCAACCGCGAGAAAGGAGTTTTCGATGAGCAAAACCGAGCAGAACCTAATGGATGCCTTTGCAGGCGAATCTCAGGCCAACCGCCGTTACCTTGCCTTTGCCAAGAAAGCCGACAAGGACGGCTTCGCCCAGGTCGCCAAGCTCTTCCGGGCTGCGGCCGAAGCCGAAACCGTGCACGCCCACACGCACCTGAAGACCCTGGGTGCCGTCAAGTCCACGGCTGAAAACCTGAAAGAGGCGATTGCCGGGGAAACCCACGAATTCAAAAGCATGTACCCCGAGATGATCGCCGCGGCCGAGGCCGAGGGCAACAAGGCCGCGGTACGAACCTTCCAATATGCCAACGAGGTCGAGAAGGTGCATGCCTCTCTTTACCAGAAAGCCCTCGACACCCTGGATAAGCCGAAAACGGTGGAATGCTACTACGTCTGTTCGGTATGCGGGTATACCTGTGAGAACGAACCCCCCGAGATCTGCCCGGTGTGCAAGGCCGCCAAAAAGGCGTTTTTCCGGGTGGATTGAAGCGCTAATCGTCAACCAGCGCCCGGGGCCCAGGGATCCCGGGCGCGGGAGTGCACCCCATGGCTGATGCCAAATGCCCCGTCTGCGGATGTGGCCGTTTCTACGTCAAAGATCCTGACGATGAATTTGAATGCCACGAATTCGAATGCCGCGGGGGCGAAATCTGTTTTGACCCGGCCCTGTCGGACACCGCTGCGCCCGAAATTCAGGCCCAGACGGAAACCTTCTGCCACAAATGCGCGTGGCACGGCGCTTTTGAGCGCTTAATGCAAGAGGAGGACGCAAAATGAGTAAATGGGAATGCCCCTGTGGGTATGTCTACGATCCCGCCGAAGGGGACCATGAAAACAATATCCCCCCGGGAACCGCCTTCGAAGATCTCCCCGACGATTGGGTCTGCCCCAAATGCGGCGCGGAGAAGCAGTTTTTCGAGAAGCTCGGCTGAGGCTCTTTGACCTGGTTGGGGCCCGGCTGCAGAACCCGGGCCCCAACCAGGCGTGCTATTCCGGCTTTGCCGCCGGGGCCGCGGGTTTTCGAGGCAGCCGCTTGCGCCACCACCCGTCCGCGTTCCAGCAGGACCATCCCCACCGCAGCCACTTCAGAAGACTGAACGCCAGCCACAGCGACCACACCAGCATCAAAAGGCGATAGACCCACAGGGGCAGCGACAGGACCCAGGCCTCCGGCATCCGGGCGCCGATGCGGTCCTGATACCAGTTGAGTTCAAACAAGCTCGAAAAATTACCGGCGACCTGCATTTCCGGGATCCCCAGGAGCCCGTTTTGAATGGTGAGGTAAAGACCGCCAAGCGCCAGCACGGTCCATCCGGCAATTCCCAGCTGCAGCCCGTTGAAGACCGCCCAGCTGGCCGGGGGCGGGAATTTCCGGCGGATGCCGAGGGCCATCAGCCAGCCGACGACGACGATCGCGACCACCACGGGCACCTGGGTCAAGCCAAGGACCAGCAGGACCCAGTCGCGGGTTTTTAGCGGCGTCAGCCGGAAACGCCCCAAACCGATGGCCACCAGTACCCCCACCACCAGGTAGCTCCAGAAGAGGACCGCCGGCCCTAATCGCGGGCCCCCGGCCCAGAGCAGCCAGCGGTTCTGCGGCAGGCGGACCGTCACGGCGGCATTGACGGCCGCCTCGCCGATGACGACGCTCGGGGTGCGCTGCAGCAGCCGCGCGCCACCCTCCTGGTGCCAGGCCGCCGTCACCGTTTGGGCTCCCGGCCGCAGGGGCACGAGAAGCTTGCCGTGCGCTGCCGTCAGCGGCAGGCTCTGACCGTCGACGCTGACCTGCTGCAGCTCGGCCGCTTGCGGCAGCTGCAGCGCATGCTGCCCGCCCCGGCTGGAGCGGACATGCAGCACCAGCTCGGAATGGTCCAGACGGTTGCCCGGGGTCCACTCCAGTCGAACGGCGTCGACGGTCACCTGCCGGCCCGCTACCGGCTGCGGCCGGGAAACACTGATCGTCACCTCCTCGCCCGGCCACGGGCGCCACGTGGGGCGCCACTGCCCATCTGAATCCTGGTGGTGAACGACGGCGATCCCCGCCAGCCGACAGTCCCACACCGGCCCGGCATCCAGGACCCAGGTTTCCGACCAGGGGACCCGGTCGGGGGCCTTGAGACGAATCTCGCCGGAGACGGGCAGATCGGCTGAAAATGCCAAACCCCGGCTGCCGGCGGGCAATATGATCTGGGCGGTTCCGTTTTCCACCCGGATTCCCGGGGTCACCACCGCTTCCCCCGCGATCAGGGGCAGGCTCAGGCTCACGGGAAACTCGGGCGCCGTCAGGCGTTCGACCGTGGTGAGCACCTGCCAGCTCAGCCCCAGGCGCAACTCCCGGGTGACATGCAGAAACGGCGGCAGGAAGCGCTCCTTTTCGGCCGCGGCGGTCGCCGTCGGCGGGCCCTCGCGCACCAGGTGAAGACCCTCGGCGACCCGGCCGTCCTTGCCCACCCCGCGCACCGACCAACCTTCAAGGTCAAAGCTTACTTCCCGCGGCGGCAGCGGCAGGGGCAGCTGAATCGAATCGAGGCTCCCGGCCGCGCCCGTCAGGACGACCCGGTGAACCCCTTCATTCAAGATCGTCCACAGGTTGCCCTGGTCGCCGCGGATGGCGCCGCTGGCCGGTTTTTCATCGATATCAACCGTTTGCGGAAGCCAGGAAGCCGCGGTTACCGGCAGGGGAACGGC
>JAABRJ010000210.1 GCA_011390985.1 Desulfobacteraceae bacterium | reverse complement strand
TCTCGGTCGAAGAAGCCCACGACCTGAAGGGTCTTGAACACCAGGCTGCGGTGTTTTACGCTGGGCGTCCTCACCTGGGCGGCCGCCGGCGAGGGGCGCATGGATGCGGTCTTCGCCCTGCTGGGCGGACTGGCGGGCACGGCCCTTTTCGCCCAGTTGCACGAGACGCTGATCCCCGTTTTATACGACCCTACCAACGTGGGGCAGATCATCCTGACGGACCTGTTGGGCAATTATGCAGCAGCCGTCGCGGTGTTGGGCATCGGTTTCGGCTTGTGTCCCTGGGGCATCGGAAAGCTGTGGGGATCGGGCGGACCGATCGTTGCCTTCGAAGGGGGGCGCGATTCGGAAACATCACCGGGTAACGCCGAAAACGGCTGAGTAAAGGAGGCACCATGCAAACTACTATTAGCGATTTGATCGGTTACGCCATCAGAGCCACGGATGGTGATCTGGGAAAAGTGGACGAATTCTACTTCGATGACCAAACTTGGACGATCCGCTATGTCGTCGTAGAAACCGGCAATTGGTTGTCCGGCCGAAAGGTGCTCATTGCTCTTGCAGCCTTCGGAAAACCAGAACCTGAGTCGCGTATGTTTTCGGTGAACCTTACCCGTACCCAAGTGCGCAACAGCCCAAATATAGAAACGCAAAAGCCTGTATATCGTCAGCATGAAATAGCGCTACATGAGTACTATCAGTGGCCTTGGCGAGGTGGTTACGGCGGTACTTTCGGGACAACCCCGTTACCCCTTTCTGCCGACGAAGCGCTTTTGGATCAGGAAGACTCAGCGTCAGGAAGTCGGGATGATCCGTATTTGCGCAGCACACGGCAAGTTACCGGCTACCATATTCATGCCACCGACGGCGAAATTGGTCATGTGGAAGATTTTATGGTCGACGATGAAAATTGGGCGATTCGCTTCCTGGTGGTAGATACCCGCAACTGGCTGCCGGGGAAAAAAGTTATTCTATCACCCCGATGGATCAAGCGTGTGCAATGGGCCGATTCCCTTGTTTACTTTGACCTCACGCGGGGGTCCGTGGAAAAAAGTCCCGAGTTCAATCCTTCCAAACCCATCAGCCGGGATTACGAAGCGTTTCTTTTAGACCACTTTGGACAGAGTATGCACAAAAAGAATGATCGGGATAGATAACGAATCGTCCTGCGGACGATCTCGCGCGACTGGATAGAACGCGTATTCGCCTATCCGGCTGGAGGTCAATCCCCACCTGCCGTACGGCACCGACGGAACGTTGGTGGAAGCGCACCGGTTGTGGGACCGGCTCAATGCCTTCATCAAGGTCCCGGTTACGGCTTGTGTACCTGGTTCATCGGGAAGCTGTGGGAATCGGGCGGACCGATCGTTGCCTTCGAAGGGGGACCCGATTCGGGAACATCACCGGGCAACACCGATCAAACCCAAAGCAGAGGCAGTCCCAAGGCGAAGAGATCGCCAACAGTATCAGCCACGGCATAGGGTTGGTCGGCGCGCTCATCGAACTGCCATTTCTCATCATTCATGCGGTGCGCCATGGGAATGCCGGATTCATTATGAAGGAAAAACAGAATATGCATCAGGAGCATGGAAATCATCGCCAGGATCAAACACTTCACCCGGATAAACCGGCAGAAGAAAATGTCCTCAAAGATCCGGTCTGTGCCATGCGCGTCGACAAGGATACCCCCTTTCATACCGAGCAGGGGAGAGAGAAAATCTATTTCTGCAGCGAAAATTGCCTGAAAAAATTCCAGAAAAATCCCTCGGCGTACCGAGCAAAACATGAACATCCTGCCATGGGTGATCAACCGAAATTCCAGGCTCCCCGCAAAAAGACTGATCTTTACACCTGTCCCATGCACCCGGAAGTAAAGCAGGCCGGGCCGGGCAGCTGCCCGAAATGCGGTATGGCCCTGGAGGCTGAAACCCCGGCGGCTCCTGCCGGCACACAATGGACCTGTCCCATGCACCCGGAGATTTTGCAGGACCAGCCCGGCAGTTGCCCGAAATGCGGCATGGCCCTGGAACCAAAGGGTGAGGCGGGTCAGGAGGAAGAAAACCCCGAACTGGTCGACATGCGCCGCCGATTCTGGGTCAGCTTGGTCCTTACGCTTCCGGTTTTTATTTTGGCCATGAGCGACATGATTCCCGGCAACCCACTGGCTGGGATGGTCTCGCAAAATCTCCTTGTCTGGATCGAACTGTTGTTGGCGACACCGGTCGTGTTCTGGGGTGGCTGGCCATTTCTGGTGCGGGGATGGCAGTCTGTCGTATCCTGGAATCTCAATATGTTCACCCTGATTGGATTGGGTGTGTCGGTTGCTTACATCTACAGCCTGATCGCGGCAATCTTCCCTGACCTATTCCCGGCCTCCTTCAGGGGGAAAGAGGGCACGGTGGCTGTCTATTTTGAAGCGGCGGCCGTCATCACCACCCTTATTCTGCTGGGCCAGATGCTGGAATTGAAAGCCCGCGGCCAGACCAGCTCGGCCATCAAGGCGCTGCTGGGACTGGCTCCTAGAACCGCCCGAATAATTCGAGATGACGGCGCTGAAGAGGATATTTCACTCGACCATGTGCAGCCCGGCAATATGCTGCGGGTTCGACCGGGCGAGAAAGTGCCGGTCGATGGCATCGTTGTGGAAGGCAAAAGTGCGATCGACGAGTCAATGGTCACCGGCGAGTCCATACCGGTTGAAAAAAATCAGGGCGACAAATTGATCGGGGCTACGGTCAATGGCACGGGAACACTGATCATGGAAGCCAAACGGGTCGGGGCCGAGACCCTGCTGGCGCAAATCGTCCAACTGGTGTCCGAAGCCCAGCGCAGCCGTGCCCCCATCCAGAAAGTGGCCGATGTGGTGGCCGGATATTTTGTGCCGGCAGTTGTCGGTTCCGCCGTGATTACTTTTATTGTGTGGAGTTTGTTCGGTCCTGACCCGAAAATGGCCCACGCGTTGATCAATGCGGTGGCCGTACTCATTATTGCCTGCCCCTGCGCCCTTGGTCTGGCCACTCCCATGTCGATCATGGTGGCCACCGGCAAGGGCGCCTCCATGGGGATCCTGTTCAGAAATGCCGAGGCCATCGAAGTCATGCGGAAAATCGACACCCTGGTCGTGGATAAAACCGGAACGCTCACCGAAGGCAAGCCCAGGGTCGTTGCCGTCAGCACCGTTGCCGGCGGCGATGAGACGGAGATGCTGCGTCTGGCCGCCAGTCTCGAGAAAGGCAGCGAACACCCCTTGGCGGCGGCTATCGTTAATGGCGCCTCAGAAAAAGGGCTCGACCTAGTCGAAGCCGCCGATTTTGAATCGGTGACCGGCAAAGGTGTCAAAGGCAGCGTGGACGGCCAACCGGTCGTCTTCGGTAATATCAAACTTTTTGAGGAATTGAAGATCGATGTGCAGGAACTGGCCCCCAAAGCCGAAGCCATGCGCAAGGATGGCCAGACCGTCATGTTTGTCGGCGTCGGCGGGAAGCTCGCCGGTCTGATAGGCGTGGCGGACCCGATCAAGGAAACCACCGCCGAGGCGATCAGACTGCTACATCAGGACAATATCCGCATTGTCATGTTGACCGGCGACAGCAAGACCACGGCCCAGGCGGTGGCCGCCAAACTCGATCTGGATGAGGTGGTGGCCGACGTCCTGCCGGGCCAGAAAGCCGAGGCCGTCAAGATGTTTCAAGATGCCGGCCGGATTGTGGCAATGGCTGGGGACGGCATCAACGATGCACCGGCTTTGTCTCAGGCGCACGTCGGTATTGCCATGGGCACCGGCACCGATATCGCCATGGAAAGTGCGGGTGTTACCCTGGTCAAGGGCGACCTCAGGGGCATTGTCCGCGCCCGCCTGCTGAGCAGCGCCACCATGCGCAACATCAAACAGAACCTTTTTTTCGCCTTTGTGTATAACTCGGTGGGGGTGCCCATCGCAGCCGGCGTGCTGTACCCGACTTTCGGTCTGCTGTTGAGCCCGATGATCGCAGCGGCGGCCATGAGCTTCAGTTCCGTGTCAGTCATCGGCAATGCGCTACGGTTGCGTAAAGTAAAGATTTGATGCGTTTTCAGGTGCTTCAAGGCCGGTTTTCTTTCAGATGAGTGTGTGCGCATCTACGGGGACATCACGGCGCGCAAGAAGACAGAGGATGAGCTGGCCAACGCCTACGCCGAAGTCGAAGCGCGCGTCGTCCAGCGGACGGCAGAACTCGCCAAATCGAATTTGGAATTGGCGCAGGAGGTGGCGGTCCGCGAGAAGGCCCAAAGAGCGCTGAAAAATAGAGTGCTGGCGATAAAAGACTATTCCGTTCGTCTGAAGGAAGCCAACGCTGCGTTGAAAGTCTTGCTCCAGCAGAGAGATCGAGACAAAATCGAACTTGAAGAAAAGGTCCTGCTGA
>JAABRJ010000209.1 GCA_011390985.1 Desulfobacteraceae bacterium | reverse complement strand
GCATCTTGGCGATGTTGGTGGAATAGCGGGTGGAGCGGGCGTCTTCGGGCAGGCTCGTATACCCGATCTGGTTGTTGATCACCAGATGGACCGTTCCGCCGGTGCGGCAGCCCTCGAGCTGGGAGAGGTTGAGGGTCTCCATGACAACCCCCTGGCCGGCAAAGGCCGAATCCCCGTGCACCAGCACCGGCAGCACCCGGGCGCCGGCATCCTCTCCGACCAGGTCCTGCCGGGCGCGCGCGAAGCCTTCCACCACGGGGTTGACCGACTCCAGGTGGCTGGGGTTGTTGATCAGCACCATGCGCAGGGACGCGCCGGCAGCGGTTTCGAGATCGGCCAGGTAGCCGTTGTGGTATTTCACGTCGCCGGCGCCGACAATTTCATCGGGGCTGTAGCAGTTCTCGAACTCGTTGAAGATCTCGAAGTAGGGTTTGCCCAGGATGTGCGCCTGGATGTTCAGGCGCCCGCGGTGGGCGGTGCCCAGAATGATTTCGCGGCAACCGCCGTCAACCGCCCGCGCCACAAGGCTGTCGAAGAACGGGATGACGCCCTCGGCGCCCTCCAGCGAAAAACGGGTTTGTCCCAGGTACTTCTTGTGCAGAAAGGCCTCGAAAAGCCCGGCCTGGAAGAGTTTGCGGAGCACCCGGAGCCGGGTGTCGGTCGAGAGCTGCGGACGGTTGCGGATGGGCTCCATGCGCTCCTGCAGCCACGTGCGCTCCGCGGGGTCCTGAAGGTGCATGTACTCGACGCCGATGGAGCGGCAGTAGGTCGCGCGCAGCGCCTGGACGATCTCCCGCAGGGGCGCCTGCTGGTCCTCCCCCCCGAAGCGACGGTTGAAAAAGGCCGTATCCAGGTCGGCGGCGGAAAGTTCGAAGGCCTCCAGGCTGAGCAGCGGGTGGTCGGTGGGACAGGCCACGAGGGGGTCCAGACAGGCCAGCAGGTGGCCGAGATCGCGGTAGGCGTATATCAGGGCATCCACCCGGCTTTGCTTGCGCACTTGCTCTTCGCTGCAGGTCCCCTCCACGGGCTCCGCGGGGCCAACCCGGGTCATTCCCAGCTCAAAGCCTTCGAAAAAAAAGCGCCAATCAGGCGCGACGGCATTCGGGTCCTTGCGCCAGAGGGCATAGTGCCGGTCGATGACATCGAGGTTCAACGTTCCGGATAGAGCCATGCGGATAACACCTCCCTGAATTTAAAACGGGCAAGATTGTGGATCGCACACCGGCTGTTTCAGACGCTTGCAGCGGCGGCCAGCCGAGCGAACCAGTCCACCACGAGCTCTACAATCCGGCGGCGGTGGGCCTCCTGACTGAACATGTGGTCGGCCCCGGGAATAACCGCCAATTGGGCGCCATCCGGGTTGAGCTCGCGCGCCCGGTAAGCTTCGGCCACCGGTACGATTTCGTCCTGATCGCCGTGCACCACCAGCAACGGGACCTGCAAGCCCGCGACGGCGGCCGGCAGATCGTAGCGGTCGGCATCCCCGAAGAAGCTATCGGTCAACTCCAGGGTGCGGCCCCGGCTGACGAAGGTCACCCGGCCTTTGGCCTCGAGTTCGGCGCGCAGGTTCGACGTAAGAAAGTGGGCGGGCGTGGTTCCCGCCAGCCGGCCGGCCAGTGCGCAGACCCCCCGCACCTCGGGCGCCGCGGCCGCGGTCAGCATGGCCACCACGGCCCCCATGCTGTGGCCGAGCAGCCCGATCCAGTCGATCCCCTGCCGGCCGAGATAGGCCATTGCGGTTTTCACCTCGCCGATCTGCTTGGTGTAGGTGGAGCGGGCGAATTCACCTTGACTCTGGCCGTTGCCGGAAAAATCAAAGCGCAAGGCGCTGAAACCGGCTTCGGCCAACCCGCTGCCGAGAAGCCGCAGGATGCTGATATGGCGCGAGCAGGTAAAACAATGCCCGATCACCACCCCGCGACGGGACGGTTTTTCGGGCAAATCGAGCGTCGCTGCCAGCGTCTCTCCCGCGGCGTTTGGAAATTCGACCTGTTTCTGCATCGCCCCACCTTTCAACTGTCACCGCCGCGCGCCCTGGTCCAGGCGTCGGGTCAACTCCGGGGGGAAAAACAAGACGGAAACGCCGGCATGCGACCGGACCGCGGATAAGCAGGGCGTCGTCG
The DNA here is from genome assembly GCA_011390985.1 of Desulfobacteraceae bacterium. Classification (GTDB taxonomy): domain Bacteria; phylum Desulfobacterota; class Desulfobacteria; order Desulfobacterales; family JAABRJ01; genus JAABRJ01. Next base: position 2,280 of record JAABRJ010000209.1, on the reverse strand, counting down.
CTTTCCCGGGCCATCAGGGGCTGCCTGGAGCGCGATCGGCCGGGGAGTTAAGTCAATTTAGCTGAAGCCCGGCGACAATGTCAACACTCAAGCGTGACTTGCCCGCGTCACCGATCAGCGCCAGTAGGGATAATGGCGCCAGGGGTGAAAAGGATGGTAGTAGGGGTAACCATAGTAGTCGTTACCAGACATTTCCGGCGGCTTGGCCCAGAGGTGAATTTCCCGGACCTTGACGGCCGGATAGGCGTACTGCGTCTCCCCTATCGGCAGGCTTTCGACACCCGTCAGCTCCCCTGCCACCGTCACCTTACGGCCACGGCTGTAAATCTCCGAATCGAGGAAGCCCTCATAAACCGCCACAAAGCGCCCCTCCGAAATGTCGACGGTCCTGGGCTGCAGCTGGAAGTCCAGCGGCTTCTGCAGCACCTTGATGTGTGTTGCGGCCGGCAGGTGGGTGGTGTCGATGATCTCGCCCCCCCAGATCACAATTTCGCCCATATACGGCCGCGGGTTTTCACGCACCGCGCTGACGGCGATGGTTTCATCCGCCTGGTTCCGCAGGGGTTTGGAGATGGCCGCGGTGCAGCCGGCAACGGCAAGCATCACCGCCGCGATCAAACCCAATCTGGGTAAGGTGCTCTTTTCCATGGCCGCTCCTCGCGCTGGTGTTTTGGATTGACAATCGGTCGCCGCCCATCGGAGGCGCTGCGGCCAACACTGGCAAAAATTAAGCATTTTGCGGCCTGAAAAAAGGGCCGCCGCCAAAGGTGATGGGGCCGGCATGAAGTTCAAAACCAGATCCACGCGCGTTTAGAGCACCCGCAGACCAGTAACGCGGCAGAAACGTGCAATGTTTCGATTGCAAACTCTATCGTTCACATTCCGCTTGTCAAGATATATGATCACCATTAAAAGATAACCGTCATATGCGACGCAAACTCACCAGAGGGAGGTAGGCAATGGAAATCAAGGAACCGGTCATCACCCGCGAAGACATCCTGAAACTGTCGGACCCGGCGTTCAACAATCGCCACGTCTGCATCGTCACCGGCTGCGGCACCGGCATCGGCCGGGCCACCGCGGTTGCCGCCGCGGCCAACCAGCTGGTGACGGTGGGGCTGGATATCAACGCCGATGAAGGCCAGAAGACCCAGAAGATGGCGCACGACATGGGCGGGCAGATGATTTTTCTGGAGACCGACCTGGCCCGCGACGCGGACCTCGAAAAGGCGGTCAGCGAGGCGGCCAAACTGGGCGCCGTCAAGTACCTTGCCAATATCGCCGGGCTTCAACACATCGATTCGATTGAAAATTTCCCCATGGAAAAATACGACCTGATGCAGCGCATCATGCTGCGGGCACCCTTTCTGCTCTCCAAACTGGTCATCCCGCACATCAAGAAGAGCAGCGACGGGATCGGCGCCATCGGCAACATGGCCTCCGTCCACGGCCACATCTGCACGGTCAACAAACCCGTCTACAACATCACCAAATTCGGCCTGCGGGCCCTCAGCCAATCGATTGCGGCGGAAGGCGCCGGCAAAATCCGGTCCTTTACCGTCAGCACCGGGTTTGTCAAAACCCCCCTGGCCCTCAAGCAGATTCCCGCCCAGGCCGAGCAGCGGGGCATCAGCCCGGAGGCCGTGGTGCGCGATGTCATGATGGGCGCATCGCGGGTCAAGGAGATGATGGCGCCGATCGAGGTCGCCAACCTTTTCCTGTTCGGCTTTTCGCGCTTTTCAAAATACCTCGTGGGCGGCGACCTGCTGTTCGACGGCGGCATGGTGCTGACCTACTGAGCGCCGCCGGTTTGCGATCCAACGCGGGCCATTCACGCCGCCGCGTGCGGCGCTTACTCGAAGGCCTGACAGATGGCCTCGACCATCATGGCGTAAACCAGCGGGATTATCCTCCGGAGGTCTGTAATGCACACGGCCCATCCGTTCCGCGCCGACTTAAAGGCGCGCATGAAAAAGGGCAAAATCGTCAGCATGCGGGAGGCGGTGGAGATCATCCAAGACGCGGATACCGTCGCCACCGAAGGGTTTGTGGGCATCGGGTTTGCGGAGGGGGTTGCCGTCGCGCTGGAAGAACGTTTTGTCGCCACCGGGCACCCCCGGGACCTGACCCTGGTCTATGCCGCCGGCCAGGGGGACGGAAAGGAGCGGGGCCTCAACCATCTGGCCCATGAGAATCTCGTGCGCCGGGTGATCGGCGGGCATTGGGGCCTGGCGCCCAAACTCCAGAAGCTGGCGCTGGAAAACAAAATCGTGGCCTACA
>JAABRJ010000208.1 GCA_011390985.1 Desulfobacteraceae bacterium | reverse complement strand
CATGCCGAAATTCAAACGGCAGGCGCACCGGTCGGGGGTCGGCCAACAGGATACGGGCGCCGCGGCGCTGCGCCTGGCGCAGCGCCAGGGCCAGCATCGGGGCTTCGTTGAGGGGGTCGGCGCCCACGACGATCACCGCGTCCGCGGTCTCGATCTCCTGCAGCGAGACGGCCAGTTCCGGGTCCAGGGCGGCTACGGCCGAATGCACCCGGGCGGCGAGGCCGGCGCTGCCGAAGAAGGCCGGCGGCTGCCAGCCGTTCGCGCAGCACAGGCGCGCCAGGAAGGCCTGGGTTTCCAGGCTGCTGCGCAGCCCGCCGATGGCGGCGATTGCATCCGGGCCGGCGCTCTGGGTGATGCGCGCCAGCTCTTGCCGGGCGAATGCGACCGCATCCGGCAGGGGCTTGGCCGCATCCCCCACCCGCGCCTGGCGGGGGCGATCGGGCAGATCGGCATAGAAAAAACCGTAGCGGCCGCGGTCGCAGATGAAATGGCCGTTGACCGTCGGGCTGCGCCCGGCTTCCTGACGGACCATCTGGCGATAGCGGGCGCTGGCGACCGTGCGGCAGCCCAGGCTGCAGTGCAGGCAGACCGAGGCGGCGCGCTGGAACTCCCAGCGCCGCCCGAAGAAGCGCGAGGGCTTGTCGGTGAAGACCCCGGTGGGGCAGATGTCGATCAGGTTGCCGGCAAACGGGCTTTCCAGGGCGCCGTCGGCGAAGCGGCCGAAGTAGACCCGGTTTGCGATCTGCATCGCCCCGAGGTCAAAGCAGCCGGCAAACTCCTGATAAAACCGCACGCAGCGGTAGCAGTGGATGCAGCGGTTCATCTCGTGCTGGACGAGCGGCCCGAGGTCCTGGTCGCGGTAGGTGCGTTTGGGGCCGCGGTAGCGCCGCAGGCCGTGGCCGCCGGAGATGGTCGTGTCCTGCAGCAGGCAGTGGCCGCCTTCGTCGCAGACCGGGCAGTCGTGGGGGTGGTGGAGCATCAGCCACTCGATCACGTGCCGGCGGAAGTCCACCGCTTCGGGGTCGGTGGTGGAGACTACCATCCCGTCCAGGGCCGCCACCATGCAGCTCATCTGGATGCCTTTGACCGGGCCTGCCACAAACTTCACCGCGCACACCCGGCAGGCGCCCACGGCCCCCAGGGCGGGGTGGAAGCAGAAGCGCGGAATCATGATGCCCAGCTTTTCCGCGGCTTCTATGACCTTGGTTCCTGCGGGAACCTCGATTTCCTGTTCGTCGATTACGAGTGTGGGCATCGCGGGTGCTCGGTTTCGGTGGCGGCGGTTCCGTCGCCGGGATTCAAAGGTTCTCAGCGCTCCCGGAAAGGGCAGCGGCCCAGGCGGATATGCGCCTGGACTTCCTCTTCGAAATAGGTCAGCAGGCTCTCCAGAGGCGAAGCCGCGCCGGGCGCAAAGGCGCAATAGGCCTTCCAGAGGTGCTCGCCCATGCGCTTGAGCATGGGAATGAATTCGGGTTCGCCCCGGCCGTCTTCGATCCGCGCCAGCAGGTCGCGGATATAGGGCAGGCCTTCGCGGCAGGGGGTGCACCAGCCGCAGGACTCGCGTGCGAAAAAGGTGATCAGGTTGAGGGTCGCCGCCACCAGGCAGGTCTGGTGGTCGAAGACCATGATGGCGCCCGTGCCCAGCCGGTGCCCGGCCAGCCGCAGGGATTCGAAGTCCATCGGGATCTCGTAGAATTCCCGCGGCATGAAGCGCGTGGAGGCTCCCCCGGGCAGGCAGGCTTTGAATTCCGAGCCCGGCAGCATGCCGCCGGCGTGGACCTCGATGATTTCGCTGAGCGGCACCCCCATGGGCAGCTCGAAGCAGCCCGGCTGGCGGACCTTGCCGCTGACGCAGAAAATCTTGGTGCCCGCACCGGTTTCGGTCAGGGCCAGGTTCTTGAACCACTCCGGACCGTTGCGGATGATGGGGGCCACGCACGCCAGGGTTTCGACGTTCTGCAGGACGGTCGGCTGGTCCCAGAGGCCTTTTTCGGTCGGGTAGGGCGGCGGCTGCTTCGGGTTGGGGCGTCGGCCCATCAGGGCGTTGAGCTGGGCGCTGCCCTCGCCGCAGATGTAGCGACCGCCGCTGCGGTGAACGACGATGTCGAAGTCAAAGCCGCTGCCCAGGATGTCGGCTCCCAGCAGCCCGGCCCGGCGCGCCACCTCGCTCTCGCGCTCCAGGATGCGGGCCGCGCCCTCGTATTCCGGCCGGATGAAGACGATGCCGCAGCAGGCCCCCTCGGCAAAGGCCGTGAGGGTCATGCCCTCGATCAGGAGATGCGGATCGGCGTGGATCAACACCCGGTCCTTGAACGTGCCAGGCTCCATTTCATCGGCGTTGCACACCAGGTAGCGCGGGCGGGGGGCGTCGTCGGCAACCGTCATCAGCTTGCGCCCGGTGGAGAAGGCGGCCCCGCCGCGGCCGAGCAGCATGGCGTCCAGAATCTGGCCGCGGACCATCTGCGGCGAAAGGGTTTGCAGCGCCGTCTGGAGCGCCTCGTAGCCGCCGCTTCGGCGGTACTCTTCGAGAGTGGCGATCCGGTCGGGCTGGCGGTTGCGAAAAAGAACCTGGGGATACGGGGCCTGCGCCGGGATCATGGGCTTGCCTCCGCCGCCGGGGCGGTCTCCCGACCCCTGCTTTTCAGGGTTTGCAGCAGGGCGTCGAGGCTTTCCAGTGTCAGCGGGCCGTAGACCCTTTGGTTGACCAGGATCGCCGGCGACCGGTCGCAGTAGCCGATGCAGCAGACCGGCAGCAGGGTGAAAAGGCCGTCCGGGGTGGTTTCGCCCAGGGCGATCCCCAGCCTGCGGGACAGGTGTTCGGCCAGGGAGTCGGCCCCGTTCATCCAGCAGATCACGCTGTCGCAGACATGGATCACGTAGCGCCCGACCGGTTCGCGGTAGATGAAGGTGTAGAAGGTGGCCAGTTCGTCGATTTCCACCGGCGTCATGCCCAGCAGATCGGCCGCCTCGGCCACGGCCGCGTCGCTGAGGTAGCCGACATGCGCCTGAAGGGCCAGCATGATGTCGACCGCCAGTTCGCGGGGGTGCGCGGCGGCGGCGATTTTTTGTCTGAGGTCTTCCGTCAGTGGCGTCGGCAGCATGGGCGGTCCTAACGATCGATGTCCGGCAGAATATAGTCGAGCGAACCGATGATGGCAATCAGGTCGGCGATGCTCCCCCCCACCGCCAGTAGCGGCATCACCTGCACGTTGGCAAAACCGGGCGAGCGGATGTGCAGCCGGTAGGGGTAGCCCAGACCGTCGCTGACCACGTAGTAGCCCTGCTCGCCGCGGGGGATTTCGCAGGCCGCGTAGGCCTCGCCGTGGGGGATGCGCGGCCCGCGGGTGACGGTGACGAAGTGGTGGATCAGGCTCTCGATGTCGTGCAGCATATCCGCGCGGCGGGGGATGGCGTAGCGGTAGTCGTCGGTGACATGGCGGCCCGCGGGCATCAGGGCGGCCGCCTGGGCGATGATCCGCAGGCTCTGGCGCATCTCCTCCAGCCGGACGAGGTAGCGGGCGTAGCAGTCGCCCTCGCTGGCGGTGGGAATTTCGAAGGTGAAATTCTCGTAGCCCGAATAGGGCATCTGTTTGCGCAGGTCCCAGGCGAGGCCGCAGGCGCGCAGGTTGGGACCGCTGACGCCCCAGTCGAGGGCGTCGTCCAGCGAGATCCGGCCGATGCCCTCGGTCCGCGCGCGGAAGATGGGGTTGCGGGTGGTCAGGGTCTCATACTCCCGCAGACGCTCAGGGAAAATCCGGACGAACGCCTCCAGCGGCGCGCGCCACCCGGCCGGGAGGTCGGCGGCGACCCCGCCGATCCGGAACCAGGAGGGGTGCAGCCGGCCGCCGGTGATGCTCTCCACGATGTCGAGGATCATCTCGCGTTCGCGGAAGGCGTAGAAATTGGGCCCCATGGCGCCCAGGTCGTGGGCGAAGGTGGCGAACCAGACCAGGTGGTTGCTTAGCCGGAAGAGCTCGCTGACCAGCACGCGGATTACCTGGGCGCGCTCGGGCACCGTGATGCCGGCCAGGGTTTCCACCGCCAGCACGTAGGGCAGGTTGTTGGCGGCCCCGGCCAGATAGTCGACGCGGTCGGTGTAGGGAATGAACTGGTGCCAGGTCTGGCGTTCGGCGATTTTTTCGGCCGCGCGGTGGTGGTAGCCGATATCCATGTCCAGCCCGACGATCTCCTCGCCGTCGAGGTCCAGAATGTAGCGCAGCAGGCCATGGGTGCTGACGTGGTGCGGCCCGAGGTTGAGCAGCAGGCGGTGCCCGCTTTTTTCATTCACAAACAGGCCGGCATCCAGCGGCTGGTTGCGGACGGCGTCGATGCGGGTGTAGGGCGCCATTTCGGTGGCGCGCCCCGGGTAGCTTTTTCTGAGCGGGTGGCCCTGCCAGTCGTGGGGCATGAGCAGCCGGCGCAGATTGGGGTGGCCGTCGAAGCG
>JAABRJ010000222.1 GCA_011390985.1 Desulfobacteraceae bacterium | reverse complement strand
CCAGCTTGCCGCGCTAAAAAACTTTGCGTGGACCTCGAAGTCTCCCCAGGTGCCGGGCTCGCCGTTGTTTTGAGGTTGAATGAACCGCCTGACGGGTGGGGCTGCGTCAGTCTGATTATAAGGGTCGCTGCGGTTTGGCGTTTTATGAAACCGCTTGGCCGCATCCTTGAACGATCGTTACCGGGCAGTAAGATGATAAATAATATAGATGCGCTCAGGGGCTTTGAAAAGACTCTTTTTTTTCGCCCCGCGCCTACCGGGAAACCAGCCTGCAAAATAGCATTTGACTTGACCGCGGCTTTCTTCTATTATCTTCCACCCTTTCAGTTTCTTTCCGGACACCACAGACCGATGGTGCCGACCCCCACTCCCAATTCGCCATCCCTTTTGATCGGGCCCTTTTCAGACGAGCGCCCGGCTGCGGTGAGCATGCCAACATTCGCTTTCTTTCAAAGGAAGTTTCAGGCCCTGGCGGCGCGCTGGCGCGCCAGACTGAAGATCGAGTCCACCCGGCCGGATCGCGATCCCTCACCGGAGCCCGCCCCCAAGGCGCCCGTTGCGTTTGCGGCTGCGATCGCACCGGCCCCGATACTGCCGGGCCTGAACGACGGAGGGGCGCAGAGCCTCCATCTTGAAGGGTTGGCCCTGAAGCTGCCGACGGCAGCCGACGGGGGTTTCGATCTCCTCAACCACTACCTGGCCGGGCAGGGCAACCCGCCCGCGCACATCGCCCGGCTGCCGCAGGTTTTGGGCAAAGCCCGCGTCATTCTGGAGATCGGCTGCGGCAGCTGCGAGGTGGCCTGGCAAATCGCCCTCAAGAATCCCGACATCGGGGTGGTCGCCACCGACCAATACACCTGGGAGACCCCGGCCGAAGAGGGTTCCTTCTATCAGAAGGTGGCCGCCGCATGGCGGGACGGAAAGCTGGCCGCTCAGCAGGACACGCCCCCAAACCTCGTGATTCTGAGAGCGGAAAGCGAAATCCTGCGGCTTCTGCCCGACCGCTCGATCGATACCCTGCTGCTGATCAACGCGGAACCTGCCATGGGCAAAGCGTTCGTAGACTTTCTGCTCCAAGACGACCTCTGCCGCAAGATCCGGCCCGGCCACAAACAGCTCATCATTCTGCCCCATTGCCGGGAGATGGGGGTCATGGCGTGCGGCGGCTATGAATTCGAGCACGCCGAAGACTGGTCCAGGGGTTTGCACTACATCATGGACGGCCGGCTGCGGTTTCAACGCGGGGATCGCCTGCAGTGGGGCGTCGATCTGCTCCGCGCCTCCCCCTATTCACGCAATTCCACCCAAAACGCTGTTTTCGTTTACGGGGGCTGCCCGGAGAGCAGCGACTGGCTCGATACGCCGGCCGCACACCAGCCGCCACGGCAGGGGTCGGTCAGCCGCAGGAGAAAAAACGACCTTTAGGGGCGTGGCAAAAAGCAGCCCTGCCAGCCGGCGGATTATGTGCGGCCGGAGCCCCTTATCCCGCCACCGGGCATGCCAGCTCACAGGCCCGGCAGTATTTGATGCACTCGATGGAATAGGTCATGCTGCCGATGTCCAGGATGCGGTAAGGATTGCGCTGGTCCTTTTCGAGCTGCCGGCGACAGCGCGACCGCTCGTAGCTGCCGCTGCCGAACGCCTGCTCGGGGCAGGCCTGCCGGCACGGTGCGGGGCAGACGCCACAGGGGTCGAATTCCAGCCCGCCGCCGTCCTGCAGGTCGATGTCCACCAACAGGGCGCGCAGACGAACCCGGGGGCCAAAGCGGGGCGTGATCAGCAGGTTGTTGCGACCGATAACCCCCAGCCCTGCCGACACCCCGGCCTCCTTCAAAAAAATCCCGCCGTCTTCGACCCAGTAGGGCACCGCGAAAGCGGTGATCGCCAGTTCGCCTTTCAGCCACTCGCCCAGCGCTCCCACAATCCGTGTCAACTTCCGGTTGCCCGGCGTTTTTCCCGCTCGTTGGTCCCACCAGTCCAGGGAGGGTTCCTTGCGCGGGTGGTGCAGCGCCAGTATGACCGCGGATCTTGCGCCCTCCGGCCATTTAAGATCGCCGGCGCTGCGGTGCGAAGGGGTGCACTGGATGGACCGGATGGCGGCCGTACCGGCCAGGGATGCCCCCAGGGATAAGGCTTTTCGAATGATCCGATCCGAGAGCTGTTCACGGTCTTGCCGCTGCATCGCATCGAGCCCCTGGATATGGTGTATGCCGTAAATCATCCGGATTAGCTGGGCAGAAAACCTCTTTTTGAGAATATGACCAAATAATTCCTATCGTGGCGCCGGCCGTCTGTCAACCTATGGGCATTCTTTTTCCACACCACGGGCGCCCCGCGAACGGCAGGCACCTATACGACAAGCGGGCGGGTTGGCGGGTCCGGATCTTTCGACATTTCACGCGACAGCTTTCCCAGCGTTGCGATCCGTTTTTGGGCCGCCTAAATGCCCCCGGCACGCATTTAAAAAGAAATAGCAGCCGCCCATGAGCAGCGCCACCGATACGCTGGTCAGGAGGTAAACACCAGGGCGGTGACGGCCAAAACGATTTGAAGGCCTTGGCGCTGAGCCATGAAAGGGCCTGCCGTCGAGGGGCCCATGGGAGAACGGCGGCGGGCCCTGATCCGCTGTCTGTGTCCAGGCCTTCCGGCCCCGTCTATCACACAGGTTGCCCGAAAGGCCTGGGCCCGGATTTATTTTTCGAGTTTCACAGAAACCGAAACGGCCCGGGTGATGGTGTCGTAAACGGGCGAGTAGGTGGGGCCCAGCCGAACGATCTCTTCGAGTTTTTCAGGCGGTGCATCGGCATCGATGGACACAACCATCCTAATTTCCTGAAACCCCCGGGGGACATCGTCCCGTATCCCCAGAAACCCCTGCAGATCGATATCGCCTTCCAGCCGGGATTCCATCGAACGAATGGTGATGCCCTTGGCCGCGGCATGGTACACAATCGATGTGGTCACGCACGCGGCCAGGGCGGTGAGGGCATATTCAACCGGGTTGGGCCCCAGATCCCTGCCCAGCAGAAGGGGCGGTTCGTCGGCATCCAGCACAAAAGGTTCTTTGCGTTCATGATCCTGCTGCGTGCCATAGAAGTTATTGACCGTGGTGCGGTTGTGCCCGCCGTCCACCCACTGATTGCCGGCCCTGAATCTGAACTTTGCCAACACCGGGGCCTTCTTGACAGCATCGATGGTTCCAAACAGCTCATTCACCTTGACACCGTTAATGGTATGTTGAATTTCGGTTTTGGTAGCTGAAGATTTCATTGTATTACCTCCTTCCTGAATTTCTTCCGCGTTTTCATCCTTGCGGCTGACCAAAGGCAAAGCAACCCCGGTGCCAAACCTCATCCATTGGATCCAAGCCAATATTTACAAAAGGTTAGGTCGCTTTTGAGCTCTGCCGCACAATCACGCAATGACGTGAGTGACGGTTTTTCGCGACCTTTAAAACCGAAATCTCGCCACTCCTGACGATTATGAAAAAAACCCGAATCGGTGAAGGATGCCACGGTGGGATCGCTGCGACCGGGGTTCGGCAGGCCCTCCGGCCACAAGGGTCGCGGGTCCGGTGCGCGGTCGTTCAAAGGGGATGCTGCTACCGGGGACGTTTGATCTTCATGGCTTTGAGCTTGGACTGAAGGGTCGATGGCGGTATGCCGAGAAGCTTCGCGGCGCCTTTTTCACCGGCGACGCGCCATTGGGAGGTCTCCAGGGCAAGCAGGATGTTGTTGCGTTCCAACCTCTGGAGCTGCTGCATGGTTTTTAAGCCATTGCCGGGGTCCGGGGAAGGTGTTGAGTCTTGGTTGCTTGGCGGTTCCACGCCCTGTGGAAGGGCGTATGCCAGATTGAGGCGTCCGTGGCGAGCGGTGATCACGCCGCGTTCAATTACATTTTGCAGCTCGCGTACGTTGCCGGGCCAGTCATAAGCCATCAGGCGCTCGATGCACTCGACGCTGAGCGGCAGAATGTGGCGCCCGATTCGCTTCGAAAACCGCGCGACAAAGTGTTCAGCCAACAGGCGAATGTCATCCCCGCGTTGCCTCAGGGGGGGAACCGTGATGGGAAAGACGTTCAGCCGGTAGAAAAGATCCGTTCGGAAATCGCCATCCCGCACCGCACAAGAGAGGTCGCGGTTGGTCGCGGCAATCACCCGCACGTCGGTGCGATGGGTGCGCGAACTACCGACCGGGGTGAACTCCCCTTCCTGGAAAACGCGCAGCAGTTTGGCCTGCAGTTCGCGGTTGAGCTCCCCCACCTCATCGAGAAAAATCGTTCCGCCGTCAGCGATGGCAAAGCGGCCTTCCCGGCGCCGGGTGGCACCGGTAAAGGCCCCTTTTTCATGGCCGAAAAATTCGCTTTCCATCAGGGTGACCGGGATGGCGGCGCAGTTGACGGTGATCAGGGCGCGGTCCTTCCGTAAACTGGAAGCATGAATGGCACGGGCGATCAGCTCCTTGCCGGTGCCCGTCTCACCGCTGATCAGAACGGTGGAATCGGTGGCGCTTACCTCAGCCACCAGTTGGAGTGTTTTTCGAAACAGCGGGCTTTCGCCGATGATCGCACCCCTGTTGAACAGCGATTCAATCTCTTCTTTCAGATATTGGGTTTCATCGCGAAGGGAGGCGATCGCCTTCTGCGCCTCGTAGCGTTCTCTCACATCCCTTAGAATCAGCACATAACAGGGGTTGCCATCGATCTCGATTTGAGACAGGGTGGCCTCGGTCGGAATGGTGTTGTAGTCGGCGTTCAACACCGCCAACCCGTCGCGGACCCACACACTTCTTTCACCCCTTGGACGGGTCTTCAGCAGGCGGACGATCTGATGGAAACGGCTAAAATCGGCTGCAGCCAGGAACGGCTCCAAGGATCTGCCGAGACACCCCTTGCGACTGCAGCCGAATATCCGTTCCGCTGCCGGATTGATCATTATGATATTGAAATCCCGATCGAGCTCCACAATGGCATCCATTGCGCCATTGAACACCCCCTCCAGTTTCTCACCCCGCGTGCGCATCTCGTGTTCAGCCCGCAGCCGAAGCAGTTCGGCAGTCGCCCTGGCTGCAAAAATGCGAAACAAGGCCAAATTGCGCAACGACCCGGGCATTTTGCGGGTGTCAACGACCGCGAGATTGCCAATGATCTGTTTCCCCTGGTCGATCAGCGGAAACCCCATATAGCTCACGGCACCTATTTTGGACAGGTCGGGATCTCCGGGGAAAAGCGCGATCACATTGTCCGGAATGTGAAGGTAGGAGTTGTTTTTGATGGCCGCTTCACAGGGCGTGCCGACGATCTCGTATTCGTAATGGTCGACATAGCCGCCACCCAGCCAGAAGGCCAGGGCCCGCAGGCGGTTGACTCCCGGAAGGTATTCAGTGACCCAAGCGCCGTAAGTGCCCAGCGCCTGGCTGAGACTTCTGACCAGCGACCTGAAAAAGTTCGCACCGGTTTCCGCCGCTGTACCGTCAACAAGCTTTTGCAGCAGGTCGTTTTCATCCAATGTCGCCGGGTTTTTTTCCATCGGATTTCTCGGCTCTCGCGGTTGCCTGCGGCAGCCAATATGACTGCCAAGCTTGAGAAAAGCTGGGTTCAAAACGGCGCTTTGTCAAACACCCCCGCTTCCGGGAGCATATCACCAAACCCCTCTCAGTGCGGGAGCGCCGGCAGAGCCGTATCAGGGACGAAACCGAACTCCACCCGGAGCGCGACGGTCAAAAAAATAGAAACATTTCCTGCAATCAGCGATTTCGAGAGTGGCGTTGTGGAACGCCGGTAACGTGGATACAGAAAAGCGGGGTATTCGAAGGTATCGGAATTTTGTTTTGAATGAGTCAGGATCGCAAAAAGCGCCTTGGGCAGCAAACCTGGGCACATGGGGCGCATGCAGTGATCACTAAATTTGCAGGGTTGCCCCAATGCCTTTAAGGAAAAACCGGGTTAAAAATCGCAGCGGGTGAGAAAGCGGAAAATCCCGCAGCACCATCAGATCCATGCGGTGCGCATTAATCCATTGATACTGGCCGCTGCTGCCGGGACGCAACCACCCGGAAACGGCGGCTGCCCGAGAGGCAACTTTCACCATTACCGGGTGGGTGGTTGGTCTGAATGCTATTTCTTTTTTTTGGATCCTAGTTCCGGGAATTCATGATAGAAGTATTCGTGGGACACGGCACCTTCGGCCGTCTTCTTTTTTTCTTCGTTTTCCCTGAGCTCGACCCGCCTGATTTTGCCACTGATGGTTTTGGGCAGCGCATCCACAAATTCGATGATGCGCGGAATCTTGAATTTGGCCAAGACCTTGATGGTGTGTTGAAACAGTTCCAAGGCAAGCTCTCTGGAGGGTTTATTGCCTTCGGTCAAAATAACGAAGGCCTTGACCAGCTGATAGCGCTGGGGATCGGGGCTTCCCACCACAGCGGCTTCCATCACGGCGGGGTGCTCGATCAACGCGCTTTCGACCTCAAACGGCCCGACGCGAAAGTCGGAAGATTTGATGACATCGTCAGACCTGCCGACGAACCACCAGTATCCGTCTTTGTCAAAAGCGGCCTTATCGCCGGAGAAGTACAGGTTGTTTTTGAATACGTTCCGGGTTTTTTCGGTATCGCCGATATATTCCTGGAAAAGGCCCAGCGCGCGCCAGTTGCTCAGGCGAATGACGATATGCCCGGGTTGATCGGGCTCGGTGATCTCTTGGCCCTCATCATCGGTCAGGATTACGTCGTACATGAAGGCGGGATAGCCGAAGGAGCCGAACCGCATTTTGCCTTCCATCCAAGGCGGGTTGCCGATCATCGCGGTCGATTCGGTCTGACCGTAAAAATCCCTGATTTCGGTTCCCGTCGCTTTGCGCCATTGATCGATCACTTCGGCGTTCAGCGGCTCGCCGGCACTCAGCGAATACTTCATCGCACTCAAATCGTACTGGCTCAGATCCAGACCCACGAATGCCCGCCAGGCGGTGGGCGGTGCACAGAATGAATTCACCTTGTACTTGGCAACCGCGGCGATGTACTTTTTGATGTTCAATGCCGTAAACGCGAAACCGCTGGCGGTGGCGCCCACGTTGAGGGGCGCGAAAAAACTGCTCCATGCCCATTTGGCCCAGCCGGGAGCACTCAGGTTATGGTGAACGTTTCCCGGCTCGAGCCCCTGCATCACGGCGGTTGACAGGTGACCGACGGGGTATGACACGGCGCTGTGCCCCACCCTTTTGGGAAGCCCGGTGGTTCCGGACGTAAAAAAGCAGAAGAGGACATCGTCCCGGCCCACATCGGCGGGCGCCGCTTCGGCTGATTCCCCGTCCAACACGGAATAGGAAACCCACCCGGCTTTCTTCCCCAACACGATCTTGGCTTTTGGGGTGCATTTCACTTTCTGCAACGCATCGTCCACGAGCTGCGTCAGGCCCTCAAAGGCAATGATCACATCGGGTTTGTAGGATTCAAACCTGAATTCAATTTCTCTTGCGGTCATGCTGGTGGCGGTCGGCACCGTTACGAGCCCGCCCTTTAACGCCGCCAGGGTAGCGAACCAGGTCTCGGGCACGATCGGGGTCAACATGTACAGGTTGTCGCCTTTTTGAACGCCATTTTTCCTCACAAAATTAAGGAATTTATTGCCGTTGGCAGCCATTTCCTTATAGGTGAATTGACGTTCCGCATCAGTATCCAGATCGGTCCAGATCAACCCCAGTTGATCGCCCCTTTCCTTGACATGCATCCCTTCAAAGATTTCAGCCGCCCAGTTGAACTTCTCCGGTAGCACGGTGTGGTTGAGTTTTTCAAAAAACGACTTTGCCGCCGCTTCCCGTTTTTGCATGTCCTGGATGATATTGATTGCCATCACTTCGCGATAAATAGCCTCCATTGTCATTCCCCACCTCCATGTTGTTTGAGTGCCTGTTACCCGCCACAAGTAAAAAAGGACCGCGTTCCAACTTAGGCCAAGATACCAACAAGGGGAGTTTTGAATCCATTTTGTTCTCTATTTGAGGAGATTCCCCTTCTGTATGACTCTGCAACGGCAACCTTGATTTTTTGAGCGAGCGCTCAATCGTGAGCTTTAGCATGCTCTTCCTTTTATTGTCAATTCTTTTTTGGCGGGTCGCGAACACCGCCATCAACGCCATTGTGCAGCCGGAGATGGCTTTTTCGCCTGAAATCAGCTAATCTCAAATCCTGTCGGCATATTTGGGGCGACCGCACAACCGTGGGCACGGGAACGAACGGAATGCCGTCGTGAGCGTTATGATCGCCGCGGATGACCAGCGGGTCTCCGACCGAAGTCATCGCCTGATCCGGAAATGGGGACATGCCCCGGCCATTGCAGCCACCGGGATCGCTGCCATGACCGTTACCGACTCCCTGAACCTGGAGCAAGAACCCGGATGCCAGGGGGTTGTCCGCTTCATGGTCAAGCCCGTTGATGTTCTCCAACTCGAAGCCATCGCCCGGCACGTTGCCGGACTTCGCCCCTGACCCTTTCCGCCGGGAGGCCGCCATGAAAAATTTCCCGCACCGCGAACTGGCCCGTCGTCTGTCCGCCGTCATGCCCCAGGATCGGCTGATTTCCGACCCGCTCCGCACCTACGCCTACGGAACCGACGCCAGCGTCTATCGCCTGGTCCCAAAACTCATCGTCCGGGTTGAAAACGAAAAAGAAGTTTTGGAAACCCTGGCCGCCTGCCGGAGCCTGAAACTCCCCCTCACCTTCCGGGCCGCAGGCACCTCACTGTCCGGCCAGGCCCTTTCCGACTCGGTCCTCCTGCTGCTGGGGGTAAAGGGCTTCCGGCAGATCGAAATCCGTCCGGACGGCGAAACCATCCGCCTGGGCGCGGCCGTCCTGGGCGCCCAGGCCAACGCGGCCCTGGCGCCCCTGGGAAAAAAGATCGGTCCCGACCCGGCCTCGGTCAACGCCGCCAAAATCGGCGGGATCGTCGCCAACAACGCCTGCGGCATGACCTCGGGGGTGGACCACAATTCCATGGGCACCCTGCAGTCCATGCGCATGATCCTGGCCGACGGCACAGTCCTCGACACCGGCGATCCCGACAGCCGGGCCGCCTTTCTGCGGGAGCGCAAAGATCTCGTGGCGGGGGTTCAGGCCCTGGCCGACCGGGTGCGCGGCAACCCGGCCTTGACCACCAAAATACGCGAAAAATACCGCATCAAAAACACCTGCGGTTACAGCCTCAACGCCCTCACCGACCACGACGATCCCATCGAGATGATCGCCCACCTGATGATCGGCTCCGAAGGCACCCTCGGTTTCATCTCCGCGGTCGTCTTCCGAACCCTGCCCGAGGCGTCCCGCAGGGCCGCGGCGCTGATGGTATTCCCCGACACCGCGCGGGCCTGCGAGGCGGTCCTGAAGCTCAAGGACTGCACGGTCAGCGCCGCCGAACTCATGGACCGGGTGGCCCTGCGCACAGTGGAGCGCAAACCCGGCATGCCGCCCTGGATTCGGGAGTTGGGCGGTGAAGCCACGGCCCTGCTGGTGGAAACCGGGGCCGACGACGCGGAGAGCCTGGAGCGCCAGGCCGCCCAAATCCGCGAGGCCTTCGCCGGCTTCCCCCTGGCCCACGATTTCGCCTTCACCACCGACCCGGTGCAGATCGCGCAACTCTGGGAGATTCGCAAAGGCATCTTTCCCAGTGCCTGCGTGGCCCGGCGACCGGGCACAGCGGTCATCATCGAGGACATCGCCGTTCCCATTGCCCACCTGGAAAGCTGCCTGGGCGAACTTCAGAAGATGTTCGCCGCCTATAACTACGAGAACCCGGTCATCTGGGGCCACGTCTTCGACGGCAACGTCCACTTCGTGCTCACCCCGGATTTCACCGACCCGGCGGAGGTGAAAAAGTACCAGCGCTTCATGAACGCGGTGGTGGCCCTGGTGGTTGACCGCTACAACGGATCGCTCAAGGCCGAGCACGGCACCGGCCGCAACATGGCGCCCTTCGTCGCCCGGGAGTGGGGGCCGGAACTCTACGCGGTCATGCGGGCGATCAAGGCGCTTTTCGACCCGGAAGGCCTGCTCAACCCCGGGACCCTCATCAGCGACGATCCCGAGGGCCACCTGCGCCATTTCAAGGCCATGCCCGTGGCCGACCCCGCGGTGGACACCTGCATCGAGTGCGGCTTCTGCGAGCGCAACTGCATGTCCCACGAGTTCACCCTCTCGGCCCGCCAGCGGATCGTCGCCTACCGCGAAATAGCCCGGCTGCGAAGGACCGGCGAGAACCCGGCCCGGCTGCGGGAACTGTCCACGGCCTACCGCTACCTGGGCGACGAAACCTGCGCCGCCGACGGCCTGTGCGCCACCTCCTGCCCGGTGGAGATCGACACCGGAAAGCTCATCAAGCACCTGCGCCGCGCCCACCTGCGTCCCCCTGCCCATCGGCTAGCCGAGTGGATCGGGGATCACATGAGCACCGTCACCGGGCTGACCCGGCTGGGACTGGGGATCGTGGACCGGGTTCATGGGGTCATCGGGTCCAAACGCATGCGCCATCTCAGCGAAACCCTGCGCCGCTTGAGCTGGGGCCGGCTGCCGCTGTGGACGCCTCACATGCCGGCCAACGCGGCGGCCATCGCCTGCATGCCGGTCCGGGCGGAGAACCCCCGCAAGGTCGTCTACTTCCCGTCCTGCATCACCCGGTCCATGGGCCCGGCCCGCGGCGAGGAGAAAGGCGGCGACGTGCCGACGGTGACCGCCCGGCTGATCCGCAAGGCGGGCTTCGAGATCATCTATCCGGAAAACGTGGCATCCCTGTGCTGCGGCATGCCCTTCGCCAGCAAGGGGATCGCCGACGTGGCCAAAAAGCGCGCAAGGGAGCTGGGTCGGGCCCTGCTGGACGCCTCGGACAACGGCCGCCTGCCGGTGGTCTGCGACATTAGCCCCTGCCTGCACCACATGCGGGAAACCCTGGACCGCCGGCTGACGCTCTACGAACCGATCCGGTTCACCCTGGAGGTGCTCGCGCCGCGCTTGAAATTCCGCAAGCTGCCCGAAACGGTGGCCATCCACACGGTCTGCAGCGCCAAGAAAATGGGGCTGGAAGCGCCCCTGCGGCAACTGGCGGAAATGTGCGCGGAAAAGGTCGCGGCTCCCGAGATTGTCTGCTGCGGCTTCGCGGGGGACCGGGGCTTCACCCACCCGGAACTGAACGCCTTCGGCCTTCGCCGCCTGGCCGAACAGCTTCCCGAGGACTGCGCCGGCGGCTACTCCACCAGCCGCACCTGCGAAATCGGGTTGTCCCATCATTCCGGGGTGAATTACCGCTCCATCCTGTACCTGGTGGACCGGGCGACGGAAGCGACGATGAAGGGCTAAGGCCCGGGCGGGAAAACTCGGACGGCAAACAGTATGCGCGGCAGGCCCGCGCGGTGGCCGCCTATTGGGCCATCCGGTATCTGGGCTTGACGGCAACCGCGGTCGGCCGAGACCTCGGGATGCGCAAATCGGCCGTCAGCCGGGCCGCCGAATGCGGTCGGCGGATACAATAGGAAAACCGTTCCGATTTGACGATGGTGGCATCTTCTTCCAAGTGATACTCCCGTTCTTGTTTGTTGCTCCCGGTGGACAATATCCGAGCGATGCTTTTTTCGGGGCAGCCTCAGATTGTTTGGAGGTGGTTGGCGGCGGATCTTGACATCTTTATAAGTCGATGATCGGCGGAGAATAAATCAGGATGGCAAATTGCGACTGATCCTTTGTGAGTCAAATTGTCAATCAACACCAATCCCTTGACATCAAAAGGAATTGATGCGATCAATACTTGGTCCCCCCACCCTTTCCACCTCTGAACATACGGAGCCCCCACCTTCATGGCCCTTACGAAAAACGACATCGTAGAACGGCTTCAGGCAGAGTTTGGCTTTCCCAAGAGCCAAGCTATCGAGATCACCGAATCCCTGATTGAGGTCATCAAGGCATCCCTGGAGTCCGGTGATGATGTCCTGGTTTCCGGCTTTGGCAAATTTTGCGTGAAAGACAAGAATCAGCGTAAAGGGCGGAACCCGGCGACTGGCGAGGACGCGATCCTGCCGGCAAGACGCGTGGTCACCTTCAAGTATGCCGGGAAATTACGGAAAAAAGTGAACGGCAAATAGGCATGTTCCTTTTTCTCGACACAGAAACCACCGGCACCGGGCCCGAAGACCGGCTCTGCCAAATCGCCTTCAAGCCCGAGGGTGGTGCGGCTGTCTGCAAACTGTTCAATCCCGGTATGCCGATCTCCGTCGATGCCATGACCATCCACCACATCACCAACAAGATGGTCCAAGGCAAACCGTTTTTTCGGGGAAGTGAAACCCACACCCACCTGCAAAATTTGACCGGTAACGAGAGAACCGTCATCGTTGCCCACAACGCCCGGTTCGATGTGGATATGCTGATCAAGGAGGGAATCTATCCCCGGCGGGTGATCTGCACTTTCAAACTGGCACGCTATCTGGATAAGAACGGTGTCATCCCCAAGTACAACCTCCAGTATCTCCGATATTTTCTGGAACTTGAAATAGAAGCCACCCCCCACAACGCCCTTGGCGACATCCTGGTGCTTGAAGGCGTGTTTAATCGAATGAACACCAAATTCCAGGAAAATGGCAAGTTGGAGGACCCGGTTCAGGAGATGATCCGCATCAGCAGTAACCCGGTCTTGATACCACGTATGCCCTCTGGCAAACACAAGGGGGCGTTATTCAGCGAACTGCCCCGGGATTACCTGGAATGGCTGCTGACCACCGAGCTGGACGAGGATATGGCCTACACGGTAAAGAAACATCTGGAAAGGGTACCGGGTGAATGATTGCCGGCGGAGTCACCGAGGTTGGTCTGGACGATATCCAAATGTGCTCCCCAACTGGTCAGCCTGCCTGCACTCCTTTCCCGTTGTCTTTCTGCTTTAAATGGTTAGGTTGATTCCAGGGCGGCAGTTTCAGATCTTCCCCAGCGATCCAAAAACCGGCGGCAATGGTCAACCGGAGAGCTGCCAGCGACACAAACCCTCTCACCGTTTGGCACTTCGAAAATTCGAGGGAAACCGTCGGCTGCGCGGCTGCGAGGGGGCGAAAAAGGCTGCAGGACGGATGCGGTTTCGGCTTTTCAACCGCCTGCTCTAAATCAGGAGATAGATCCATGTGGGAATATACGAAAAAAGTGAAAGATCTTTTTCTGCACCCCAAGAACGTCGGCGTCATCGAAGATCCCGACGGGGTGGGGGAGGTCGGCTCGATGGCATGCGGCGATGCCCTGAAGCTGACCTTCAAACTAGATGAAATCAAGCGGATCAAGGACGTAAAATTTCAGACCTTTGGCTGCGCAAGTGCGATTGCATCGTCATCGGCGCTGACCGAGATGCTCAAGGGAAAGACCATTGAGGAGGCCGAGAAGATCACCAATGATGATATCGTGGCCTACCTCGGCGGGCTCCCCAAGGAAAAAATGCACTGCTCGGTGATGGGACAGCAGGCCCTTGAGAAAGCCATCGCCTGTTATCGCGGCAAACCGGCTACGGAAAAACCGGGCAACATCGTTTGCGAGTGTTTCGGTGTGACGGACCTCGAAATCCGGCAGGCATTGAAAAGCCACCACCTGCCGGCTCTTGAGGACGTTACCAACTATCTCAAGGCTGGCGGCGGCTGCGGCAACTGCCAAGACAAGATCCTTGAAATCATCAACGAAATTCACGGGCTGGCAACTTCTGCGGAGAAAAAGAAACCCCAATTGACCACTCTCCAGAAAATCCATCTGATCGAAGATACTCTGGCGCGGGAGATCGAACCGGCGCTGGCCAAGGACGGCGGCGGCATCGATCTGATTGACGTCGACGGCAACAGGGTGCTGGTGAAACTGCGCGGCGCCTGTTCCGGGTGCAAGGTGTCCAAGCTGACGCTCAAAGACTTTGTCGAGAAAAAACTGCGGGAACTGGTCGAACCGGAGCTGGTGGTGGAGGAGGTGTCCGAATGAAGATGATCTATCTTGACAACAATGCCACCACCCGCGTCGCCCCCGAGGTGGTCGACGCGATGCTGCCCTATCTGAAGGATTTCTACGGCAACCCTTCCAGCATGTATGAGTTTGCGCGCAAAGCCGAGACCGAGATCGAAAGGGCTCGCACAGCCCTGGCAGC
>JAABRJ010000207.1 GCA_011390985.1 Desulfobacteraceae bacterium | reverse complement strand
GGTCAGGAAAGTGGGGATGCCGCCCGCGTCCAGGATCTGGCCGAACTTGTTGTAGACCGCATCGGCCCCCGAAACCACGTTGACCGACACCACCGTGGGTTTGCGGTGGCGGTGGACCAGCCGCACGATCCGGGCGGCGATGTTCTCGCGGTGGCGGTCGATCTCGTCGTCCGTGGTGTGGATGACGATGCTGTGGGGCACGATCGAAATGAAAAGGGCGTCGACCGCGTCCGAACCCAGGAGCGTGTCGATGCAGCGCTCGTAAACGTCCTCACCGGCCATGGGGGTCAGGTCCAGCAGCGGTTCGGCGGCCACCAGGGGCGGCAGGATCTCCCTCAGGCGCGCCACGCTTTCGGGTTCGAGTTCGGCCACCACCAGGCCGCCGAGGTTGTCGGCGGCGTATGTTTTCTCGTAGCCGGCGTTGGCGACGATGGCCAGCCGGTTGCCGCGCACCTCGAAATCGTTGAGCAGTGCAAAGGTCTTGATGAAGTCGCCGTGGTCTATCATGGTGTCGGTCACGATCAGCCCGGCCTGCTTCATGGCGGCCTTGGCCACCGCGTACTCGCCGGCGATGCTGGCGGTGTGCGATTCGGTGGCCCGCCGGCCGGCTGCGGTGCGCCCGGCCTTGTAGATGATCACCGGTTTGGTGCAGCGGGCCGCGGTGTTGAAAAATTTGCGGCCGCCGCCCTTTTTGAACCCTTCGATGTAGCAGCCGATGACGTCAACGGCCGGGTCCCCCTCGAGGTAGGCGATCAGGTCGGCGGGGTCCACATCCAACTGGTTGCCGTAGCTGACGATGACCTTGGGGGAAATGGCGTGGCGCAGGTTGTAGATTTCGGTGATGCCGAGGGCGCCGCTCTGGCTGAGGATCGCGACGTTTTTTTCCTTTGCCAGGTTCAGGCGGAATTTTTCCTCGGGCACGAAAAAGGTGTTCAGCCCGGGGCTGTCACCGTCGCCGCTGTAGACGATGCCGAGGCAGTTGGGGCCGATGATGCGGATCCCGTTCTGGCGCGCGATGGCCAGGAGTTCGGCCTCGATCGCGATGTTCTTGCGGGTCTCGCTGAAGCCCCCGGGAATCAGGATCACCGCCCGGACCCCCTTTTGGGCGCAGGCGGCCATCACCGGCACGGTGTTTTCGGCCGGCACCGCCACGATGGCGAGATCCACGCGGGCGGTGACATCGGCCAGCGAGCGCCAGATGGGCATCTGCCGCCCCCCGAGATCAAGGCTGCCGCCTTTGGGATTGACGGCATAGACATCGCTGCGGTTCATCTGCAGCAGGTTGCGGACGATGATGTTGCCGGAGGTGGCGGGGTCCTTGCTGCTGACGCCGATGACCGCAATCCCCCGGGGTTCGAAAAAGGGGGTCAGCGCGCCGTCGGGGGCCGCCGCGCTGTAAACCGTTTCGGCGGCCCGGGCTTCGAAGGCGGCGAACCCGTCCAGGGCGATGAAACGGCCGCCGGGTGCGAACACGAAGGGGTTGATCTCGAACTCCCTGAGCACGAAACGCGTGCCGTGCGCGAAAAAGTTGGAGAACCCGATGGCCAGGCGGCTCAGCTTGAGGCCGGCATCCACGATTTTGGCGACGTAGTCGGTGTGCCCCTCGGCCAGGTACTTTTTCTGAATGCCGGTTGAGTTGAGCAGCGCCTGGGCCCACTGCCGGTCGATGGGCGCCAGGATCAGGTTGGGCGGGGAGAAGTGCTCGGCAAAATGCTCGGCATCGGATCCGCCCTTGCTGAAGGAAATGACCGGCCCGAAGGCCTCACTTTCGCGAAACCCCAGCAGGACCTCGTTGCCGAGGTCCTTGGAGTAGTCCTCGAAGGCCGCCAACAGGATCCCGTCCGGCAAGTGCCCCTGGGCCTGCAGGTCGGCCCACATGCGCTCGAAGCTGTAGCGGATGAAGTCGAGGTCCTTGTACACGATGCGCACCCCGCCGGCCTTGAGCTTGTGGGTGATGTCGGGAGCGGCGACCTTGAGAACGACCCGCGCGCTGGGAAAGCGCGCCAGGGTCTCGGGGGTGATTTCGGCGGCCTTGCGCACAAAGACGTGGGGCGGGGTTGCGATCCCCAGCTTCGCCAGGATGCGGTAGACTTCGTGCTCATAGAGCACCCGCCGGCCGCGCAGGTGGGCCCGGCCGAGCAGGGTGTCGATGGCCTTCAGAAGGGTGGGGCTGAGGGTCTCGGGCATTAACGGCCTCTTTAAGGATCGCGCAGGCGAAAAAAAGTTCGGGGCTGATCACCGGCCCTGTTCGCGCACGACCGGGTGGCTTCAGCGGTCATGGCCCACCGGCCTGCTCTGACGCCTGTCGCACGAACCAGTCGATCAGCCGACCGGCAATGCTGCCCCAGCCCGGCACCGGCGGCAGGCACTGCGCCCGAAACCAGCCCGCGTCGCCGATTTCGCGTCCGTCGGGGCGGACCTCGCCGGCGGCATATTCGGCCGTAAAGGCCACCATCAGGGAGCTGGAATACGGCCAGGGCTGACTGCCGAAGTAGGCGATCCGGCCGACCCGGATGCCGGCCTCCTCCAGTACCTCGCGCCGCAGGCAGTCCTCCAGGGTTTCGCCCGCCTCCACATACCCCGCGATAACGCTGTAGCGGCCGGCCGCAATGCCGCTGCGGCGCACCAGCAGGAGTTCTTCGCCCTTGACGACGGCCACGATGATGCAAGGGTTGATGCGCGGGTAAACGATCAGATCACAGCGCCGACACTGACGGGCGCGCTCATCGGGCTTGTCCTGCAGCGGCGCCCCGCAGCGGCTGCAGAAATGGTGGCGGCGGTGCCAGTCGAGAATCTGAAAGGCATATCCCGCCGCCTGGTGAACCTCATCGGTCAGGTCCCCGAAAAGGCTGCGCACGGAGCGAAACTGCATGCCGGCGGGCATACGCGCGCCGTTGGTAATCGCCGCCGCAAAGGCCGGCTCGCCGTTCAGGCGGCCAAGGCTCTGGGGGGCAATCAGCTGGGGGGGCAGACCCGCAAAATCGGTCCGACGGGGTATCGTCGAGCCCCCGCCGCGGGCATCGATCAGGACTTCGTTTTCGCGGAACAGAAACCACCAGGCCCGCTCGGTGGCCTGAATACCGGGAATAAAGCCGGGTTCAAAAGGCATTTTGGCTCTCCTCCGGCCGCCGGCCGCAAACACATCGACGGCCGGCGGCCGGATAGCGGTTTTCACGGATCGCTGAAAGTGTTATATGAATCAAAGCGGGACGCCTTTCAACCGTTTAATTCCCGACCGAGGACGCGATAACCGGAGTCATCCATGGACCAGCGCGAGCTTCTATCCGAATCCCTGGCCGAAGAAGTGCTCAGCGACATGGCGGAAAACTTCTTCGGAACCCGCACGCAACTGGAGCGCCGGATCGACCGGCTGTACGCCCACTCCCGGCGCCTGCATCAAAAAGCCCACCGGGTGACCAGCGCCGCCGCCCTGCTGCGCTGCCTGCTGCTCGACGACGCGGAAACACGCGGAATAGGCGATGCGCTGGGCGTGGCCTTCGACGGGTTTCCAGCGGATCCGGCCGCAGCGCCGCCGACACCCCCGCTCCGCTGGCCCTTCGCGCTGACCCGCCGCGGGGTGTTCACCCAACTGGTCATAGACGCCTACGCCGATTTGCATGCCGTCCGGGACGAATACATGCTCGGCCGCTATGTCCCGGACCCCGACGTCAAGGGCCGGATGCGGGTGACCGTAAACTACACCAGTGTACACCAATTCTGCGACCGCTTGAACGTGGAAATCGACCGCGTCAACCGCCAGTCGTCGCCCTCGCAGCTGTTGCAGTACATCAAGCGCTTCGATGTGATCCATGAGGAGCGGGCCAACATCCTGGGCTCCGGTTTCGACGGCAAGACCGCCCAGATCGATCAGCGCATGGCGTTTCAAAAGATCGATTTCGATGCCCTGGGGTTGCCCGTTTTTCCCGCGCTTGCGACCGTCGAAAAGGCCCGCGACCCCATTAAAAAATTCTGCCGGGGCTTGTACCGGCGGCGCCCGGCGGAAATTTTGCGGGCGATGAGCACGTTGAAGGGCGACGGATAGTCTGAAGAGCGCCCCGGGCACCGGGCTTATTTTTGGAGGTAGCCCCATTCCACCAGCCGCCGATATGCGTGCTGGGCCTTGTCACCCTCCCGAACCACCTGCAGGTAGCGGTAATAGTTCTCGGCGGCCTCTTTTTTGTGCTGCATGCCTTCCTGGGCGTATCCCTTGAAAAAGGGGATATTGGGATTCCCGCTCAGCAGCCCGTCGTAGCGGGTGAAGGCCCGGTAAGCCCCCTCGTAGTCCTTGGTCGAAAGCCGCGCAAAACCGCTTAAGTAATGAGCCTGGGCCTCCTCGGGATAGGCCTGCTGAGCCGATTGCGCGTAGCGGGCGCCCTCGGCGAACTTCTTCTGGACCAGCTGGCATTTGGCCATCAGCACGAGACCGGTGTAGTCCCCGGGGGCCGCCCGCAGGGCTGAGCGGAACTGGGTTTCGGCGGCACTGTAGTTCTGAGCGCCCATCTCCTTTTCACCGTTCTGCATGGCCTCGATGGCGGGGCGGATCGTCCGCAGGCCGGCGGTGTGGTCCATGTAGCGCTCACGGTAGAGGGGCTGCCCGCTGGCATGGCGGTACTGACCCCCGGCCATCGCCAGAGCGGTCTGGTAGCGTTCGGTGCTCATGGGATGGGTTGAAAACAGCAGCGCGGTGGCGCTTGCCTGTTGGTGGGAGAGGGTGTTGAGCATGTTCATCAGGCCGACAAAGCCCTCGCTGCCGTATCCGGCCCGGACCAGGTATTCCATCCCGAGGGCGTCGGCCTGACGTTCGTTGTCGCGGCTGTAAGAGGCCAGCAGCGCGCCGGCCCCGAGCATCCCCAGTTGCGAGGTCAGTTCAGCCAGGGCTGAACTCTGGGTGCCGGCGGCAATCGCCAGCCCCCCCACCAGGGTCTGGGTCAGCACCCCCTTGGACATCTGCTCGGCGGTATGGCGGGCGTTGACATGCCCCAGCTCATGGCCCAGCAGGGCGGCCAGCTCGGCCTCGTTCTGCAGTTTGAGGAGAATGCCGCGGGTTGCGGCGATGCTGCCGCCGGGAAAGGCATAGGCATTGACGTAAGTAGCGTTGACGCCGCGGAACGAGTAGGGCATCTGCGGGCGATGGGTGTGGGCCGCCAGCTGCATGCCGGTCTGCTGGATGTAGCGGTTGAGCGCCGCGTCCTGGAGGGCGCCGTAGTCCGACGAGAACTGGTAGGGTGAATTCTGGCGGTCGAGCTGGATTTCCTGGTCCTCCGAGACCAGCATCAGCTGGGAGCGGCCCGTCACGGGATTGACCGCGCACCCGGTCAGCAAGCCGCCGGCCGCCAGCGCAGACCACCTGATGAATTGCCGTCGGCTCACCCCCCCCGGCGGCGGAAAACCGTCCCTTCTGGTCACCATAACGAAAGCCTCCTGAAGTTGGCGTGGTTGGAATCGGGTCCTTGCAGGCCGGACGGGACCCCTTCGAAAAGTCAACCCGCCGCGGAACCGATTCCCATGGTATCGATGCGCACTTTGATACCATATCATAAAAAAGCCTCCCGCGGGTGTCAACCGCCCGACCCGATGACATCGGCGGTCGGCCGGCGGGGGGATTTTGAGATTTCGCTCTTAACGGGATTGCGCTGCCCTTAAATTGGTACTAGTTTTGGTCGTGTCTATTCACCGCCCGCTGCGCTCGAGACGCTGAGCGCGCGGAGAAAACAGCGGTGTGGATTTCACTGTTCTTGAAATTACCCATCCAGCGACGCCCCACGGCACCACTGGAAGCTGCTGAAATCATCAGCGACGGAGAGGCGAAAGCATGGCGCATTTAACCATCGAAGCAACGATTGAAGCCGTTAAAGCGGGCGAAATGGTCATCCTGGTGGATGACGAAGACCGGGAGAACGAGGGCGATTTGATGATGGCCGCCGAAAAGGTGAGCCCGCAGGCGATCAATTTCATGGCCCGCTATGGCCGCGGCCTGATCTGTCTGCCCATGACCGGCGAGAAGCTCGACGCCCTCGACCTGCCCCTGATGGTCGGCCACAACACCTCCCAGTTCAAAACCGGATTCACCGTTTCCATCGAGGCCCGCCGGGGGGTGACCACCGGCATTTCGGCGGCCGACCGCGCGCACACGATCCTGACGGCCGTGGCAGACAACGCGCGCCCGGAAGACCTGGTGCGGCCGGGCCACGTTTTCCCGCTGCGCGCCCGCAACGGGGGGGTCATGGTGCGCGCCGGGCAAACCGAGGGCGCGGTGGATCTGGCGCGTCTGGCGGGTCTGAAGCCGGCCGGGGTGATCTGCGAGATCATGGATGAGGACGGCAGCATGGCGCGCATGCCGGCCCTGGAGAAATTCAGCGCGGAGCACGGCATCGGGATCTGCACCATCGCCGACCTGATCGAATACCGCATGGGGACCGAATCTTTCGTGCGCCGCACGGCGGAGTCGGTCATCCCCACGATTTACGGCGGGGAATTCAAGATCATCGTCTACGAAAACATCGTGGATAATTTTCAGCACATCGCCCTGGTCAAGGGCACCATCGACCCGCACAGCCCGGTGCTGGTGCGGGTGCACTCGGAGTGTTTCACCGGCGACATCTTCAGCTCCCTGCGCTGCGACTGCGGCGACCAGCTGCACAAGTCAATGGCCATGATGGAAAAGGCCGGCACCGGCGTGCTGCTCTATGTTCGTCAGGAGGGGCGCGGCATCGGGCTGGTGAACAAACTCAAGGCGTATGTTCTCCAGAACGAGGGCTTCGACACGGTCGAGGCCAACCAGGAGCTGGGTTTCAAGGCCGATCTGCGCAACTACGGGATCGGCGCGCAGGTCCTGGTGGATTTGGGGGTGCGCAAAATGCGGCTGATCACCAACAATCCCAAAAAGATCGTCGGCCTGGACGGCTACGGCCTGAGCGTTGTGGAACAGGTGCCGATCGAGATTGCACCCAAGATGGGCCACCTGTTGAACATCGAGACCATCTGAGGCCGTCCGGGGGTTGCAGCTGGCTCAAGGCTCGGCGGGCAGCGCGCTCCGCCCGGTGAGCGTCTGCCACTGGGCGTCGGTCAACTCGGAGAGCCGAAAGCTGGCCGTGCCGCCGTGGCGCCGCTGAAAAGCCTCCAGGAAACGCGGGTCATCCCGCAGCGCCACCACTGCCGGCCCCATCGGCCCCACCACGTCCGAGCCCGCCACCCAGCGCAGCGCGGCGGCATCCAACTGCTCACCCGAAAAATACTCCCGTACCACGGCCCGCCGAAGCGTGTCGGCCGGCACCCCCAGAAAATAATCGGGGTGCAGCCAGGAGCGAATCAGGCAGCCGGCGCTGCAGAAATAAAACGTGCGCCCGTCCGTAAGTTGAATCGCGCAGGAAAAGCGCGGATACTTGATGACCTTCATGGCGCAGAGCGGGCAGCGATCTTCGGGGCTGATCCGCATCTGGTGGCTTTCGTCCAGGGGCAGCGCCCCAGGCTGGGGCCCGCGGCCGGCCGGCGCGCCGGCCCAGAGCCCCCCCGACCCTCCGAAAAAAACCCCGGCGGCCAGAAACGCCGCCTGCTTCAGCACCGCCCGGCGGCTGAGGGGGCAGCCGCTTGCGGCTGCGATGCCGGTCACGGCTTGATCACCTGCATGCCGTCGCGGCTGTCCTGCACCACGTAGCCCATGGCCTGAATCTCGTCGCGCAGCTGGTCCGAGAGCGCCCAGTTTCTGGCGGCGCGCGCCGCCTCCCGCTGATCGACCAGCTTGCGCAGCGCCTCGGGCAGCGCATCATCCTGGTCGAGACTTGCCAGCCCCAACCCCAGCACCCGGTCAAAGTCCAGGATCCCTGCCAGCTTTTCAGCATCGCTCAGACTGGATTTGAGCAGCTCCTGGACCACGGCCATGACCCGCGGCATATTGAGGTCGTCGTTGATGGCCTCACAGAACTTGGCCTGAAAATCAGCCGGCAGCCCGCCACCGGCAGCCGTGGGGGCGGTCTTCAGGCTGCGCACCTGGTTGTAGAGATGGCGCAGACCGTTCTGGGCCGCGGCAACACTCTCTTCGCTGTACTCCATGGGTTTGCGGTAGTGGGTCTGGAAGGCGGCATAGCGATAGGCCAGGGGATTGATGCCCTTTTTGAGGAAGGTGGTCTCCAGGGTCAGGAAGTTTTCGTCGCTTTTGGCCATTTTTTTGCCGCCGGCGATGTTCAGAAGGGCGCCGTGCATCCAGAAGTTGAAAAACGGTTTGCCGGTGGCCGCCTCGGATTGGGCGATCTCGTTGGTGTGGTGCACGTCGACGTGGTCCGCACCGCCGCAGTGAATGTCGAGGTGGTCCCCGAGATACTTCATGCTCATGGCCGAACACTCGATGTGCCAGCCGGGAAAGCCCACCCCCCAGGGCGAATCCCATTCCATTTGGCGCTGCACCCCCGGGGGCGAGAACTTCCAGAGCGCAAAGTCGGTCATGTTGCGTTTTTCGGGGTTGCGCTCAACCCGCGCGCCTTCCTGCAGGGCTTCCAGGTTCTGGTGGGAAAGCTTGGTGTAATCCTTGAAGCGCGCCGTGTCGAAATAGAGGCCGTCGCGGGTGCGGTAAGTGTAGCCCTTTTCCTCCAGAATCCGGATCAGGGCGATCTGGTCGGCAATCGTTTCGGTCGCCCGGCACCAGACGCTCGGCTCGATGATGTTGAGATGCGCGATGTCCTGCCGGAAGGCGCGGGTATAGAAGGAGGCAATCTCCCAGGCGCTTTTGCCTTCCCGGCGGGCGCCCTTCTCCAGCTTGTCCTCGCCCATGTCACGATCGCCGGTCAGGTGCCCCACGTCGGTGATGTTCATCACGTGCTTGACCGCAAAGCCGTTGTAGGTCAGCACCCGTTTGAGAACGTCCTCGAAGATGAAGGTCCGCAGATTGCCGATATGGGCGAAGTTGTAAACGGTCGGCCCGCAGGTGTAGAGGCCGACGAAGTCGGGGAAAAGCGGGCTGAAAACCGCTTTGCGGCGCGTCAGGGTGTTGTATAGGTTAAGCGTCATGATCCATCCATTCTGAGCCGGTCACCGCTGCAGCAAGGCCTTTCGGGCGGTCGCGGCGCGGGACGTTCAGCGGCGAAGGGGTTCGGCCGAAGCCCGGCGCCGCAGGAAGACCCAAATGGCCAGCCCGGTCACCATCATCGCAAAGCAAAGCACCTGCCCCATCGAAAATCCCAGAAAAACGGCGCCCAGGTGGACATCGGGCTCACGAAAATATT
>JAABRJ010000206.1 GCA_011390985.1 Desulfobacteraceae bacterium | reverse complement strand
ACGAAGCGAACCCCGCCGTAGCCCGCCAGATAGAGGGGCAGCATCCCGCCCCGCAGCGAGACCCGCGTGCGCAGACACCATAAAACTGCAAACAGCAAAATCCCCTCGAAGAAGGCCTCATACAGCTGGGACGGGTGCCGCAGGTAGGGGTCGGGCGCCTGTGGAAAGACCATCCCCCAGGGAACCGTCGTGGTCCGCCCGAACAGCTCGCCGTTGATGAAGTTGCCGATCCGGCCGAAGGTGTAGCCCAGCGGAACCGCCGGCGCATACAGATCCGCCAGATCGCGGAGCGCCAGCCCGGCCCTGCGGCAGTGCCACCAGGCCGCCACCGCCACCCCGATGAGGCCGCCATGATAGGACATGCCCGAAATTCCGGTAAAGGTCAACCCGTTTGCAAACCGGAAGGGCAGGAAGATTTCCAAGGGGTGCGCGAGGTAGTAGGAAAAATTATAGAAGAGCACATACCCCAGGCGGCCGCCGACGATAACCCCGATTATCATGGCGGTCAGCGAATTCTGAATCTGCTCGGTGCTCAAATCGAAGCGCTGCTCGTGGCGCACCCGCCAGAGAACCAGGCAGTAGGTCAGGCCGAATGCCACGATATACATCAGGCCGTAATATTGCACCCTGAAGCTGCCGATTTGAAACAAAACGGGGTCGAGATTCGCCGGCAGTTGCTGCCACCAGTTCCAGAAGGTTGCCATGCAAAGCCTTTTCAGGGTCGGCCTGGGAGGCGGAAATCAGGCCGCTTCGGATTCCATCGCGGTCGTGTACTTGCCGAACCGGGCAGCGCTGTTGAGCCGCGCGCGCCGGTATAACCTTTTCTGGACGTCGGTCCGCAGGTGACATCGAAAACCGGCTGCTTGGCGGGGTGCCGGCCGGACCCGAGGGGGGGATCAGGGATGTTGGCGCAAGGCCGATCAGACTCACTTGCGGGTCTTGCCCTTTTCCGCCGGTGCGCTTTCACCGATAAGGTCCAAGAACGATTTGAAGGGCGCCATGTCCACCATCGATTTTTTGGGAAAATCGGTCAAATCCACTCCAAGATCGAGCCAGGCCTTGAATTGCTGATCGAACGCGCTTTTATAAGTGAGATAATTTTTCAGAGTGAGCTGAAAGTATTTTTCGAAGAACTCGCCCAAGAGATTGTCGCCGTAGCGGATGACCAGATGCAGCACCGGCACCGGAAGGAGCACGTTTTGTTGGCGGGCCGACTCCAAGACCACCTGGGTCAGGATGAAGGCCGTGACATCCTCCTGGGTCTTGGCATCCAGGACTTGGACCTGCCGCCCGGCCTTGATGAAGTCGGCGACCTCGGTAATGGTGACGTACTTGCTTTCCTCGGTGTCGTAAAGGCGCCGATTGGCGTATTTTTTGAAAATTTTGAGCTGCTCCACGATTGGGTTCCTCTCCGGGCATTCATCGGTTCATCCCAGCAGGAACGGCCCCGCAGGGTCCTACGATCACGGCCGGTGACGCCCCCGGCGCTGACCGTCAAACGCCGGCATAACCGGCAGCCGTGAGCGCTCGTTGACACACGGCCCTTTAAGTCGCGGTACTTTTTGTGCAGCGCAATATTAGCACTTGACTTTATTGTAACAACAGCATTAAATTAACTAGTAGCATGAAAGCGTTTAAGGCGGCAAACATTTCTTTTATTTTTAGTTCGCCTTGGTCATTGCGGTTCATATCAGGGTCGTGGCAGAAAAAATACCCCCCACCTGCCGCGCTTTGGGGTGCATCTTCAACCAAGAAACGCCGCGCCGACAGCCCTATCGAACGGAGGCGAGGGATGACTCCCCCCCCCAAAACCATCCATGAAATTACCGTGGACAGCCTTCTGGCCCTGATGGGATCCACCCCGGCCGACAATCACGAGGGCCATCAGACCGCGATTCCGCTCGTCAGCAACCTGGCGGGCAGTTACACCCGTGCCGTTTTCCAGTGGCGTCGCGCCCTGGATTCGGTCAGCCAGTACCCGCTGACCTGGGGGCCCTGGGCACTGGGGGCCGCCTGGCAGAGCCAGATGCTCAAATACAGCTTTACCGACCCGGTAAGACTCTGGGCCAAAATTTCAGTTGCAACCGGCCGCAATCCCGATATCTATGCCGAGCAGAATGACCGCATCGAGGCCACCTATGCCGGTTTGCTGACCAACTTTTGCGGTTTTTTCATCGAAAACGATCGTTTTGACCGTGACAAGGCCCGACGGGTGACCAAAAGCCCTGAAGGGATCGCCTGGCTGCAGGCGGTGGTGCAGGATTTTGCCTGGCTCGAGCGCTCCTATAACTCCCGCGGCCTGACGGGGCTGATGGCCTTGAAGGACCTGTTGAAGTGCCTGCTGATGCTGGTGACCGAGACGCCGCTGAAAAACCAGCCACTGCCTTTCCGCAAGCCCGGCTACACCGACGTCGCCCCCTGCGACTTCACGGAATACCTCGATCAGCTGCAGGTCCGATTTGAAAACCTGTATGCCGAAAAGGCCTTTGACTACCGCGCCTATGGCGAAATCAGCACCCAGGGCAAACTCGGGTATTCCCCCTACGAGACGGTGGCTCACTCCAGGCAGCATGCGGTAACCCTGCGCCACTACCCGCTGCCACCGAATATCGCCCCCAACGGCAAAGCGCTCTACATGGTCACGCCCCTGATCAACAAGCCCGAAATTTTTGATCTGGGCCCCGGCAAATCCGTTATTGCCGGCATGCTGGAGGAGGGCTTCGCCGTCTACCTCGTGGATTACGGCAACCCCGGGCCCGAGGAGACAAATTTGGGATTGGGCTTTTACGGCAAGGAAATTCACGACCACTATCTGGATCTGATCACCCACCGCCACCCGGAAAGCGAAATCTGCGCCATGTGCTACTGCATGGGCGGCACCCTTTTTCTGCCCTACCTCGCCCGCAGGGTGCAGGAGCGCTGGGCCCAGGGAAAGGAGATGGACATCCTCAAAGTGGTCCTGATGGCCTCGCCGTTTAATTTCGATGACGCCGAAAGCGGCATGGGCACCATGCGCACCGTCATCCGGCGCCACTACGACCGCGAGCTGATGGACGAACTCTTCGGGGCTGTCAACGTTCCGCCGCAGGTCATCGAAGCGGGCATGCAGGAGATTCAACCCGGGGTGCGCTACAGCGTCCCCTTCGGTTTTTTTGCAAGGGCCCTGCGACGCGAAGCCCTGCAGGATTCGGCGCCCTTTCTTTACTGGTTGACCCACGGCCACCGTTTTCCGGCCCAGGCCCACCGGGAGTGGCTGCAAAACGTGTACATGGACAATCAGATTGCCCGCAACAGGTTCTGCCTGCCCTCGACGGTGGCCGAACTGGACGGCCAGCCGGTGGACCTCAACGCCCTGGTCGCCGCGGGGGTATCCTCTTTCGATTACCGCGGCCTGCGAGACCCCATCACCCCGCCGGGTTCGTGCCTGGACGTTATCCTGAGCCCCGGCCTGCCTTGCGGCAGTCGCACCGCGACCCGTTCGGGCCTCAACCGCACCATCGAGAAAAACATCGGCCACATTTTCGTCGTCAGCCGCCAGCTGCTGGCGGAATACCTGGAAATGGTAAAGGCGTTTTTTCGTGAAGCCCCCGCGGGCTGACCCGGGTACACCGACAGCCATGAGCGCCGACCGGCTGCCAGGCCTTGCAAAACCGGCTTGTTGCAACGCGACATCAAGCCCCTAAAATCAGGGTGGAACTGAGATTTAAATTACTTATAGTAACGAGAGCTCTTGTTTTGGTTCGTTTCCAATAAGATTGTGCATTGCACAAAATTTACTTGACAAAAGCGCTTCGGGCGTCTATCTTGTACCTAAGCAGGGCGGAATTCATCAGAAAAAACCCACCGCCCCGGCAACAACCAATCACACAGGAGAAGACAGCCCATGCAACCCACAGATTTTGTCAAACAGATCGTCGATTACCAGAAGGTCACCTTTAACAGCACGTTCAACACCCTCGTCAGATTGCAGGACCAGACCGAAAATTTGACCGCCACCTATCTTGAAAAAACCCTGGGTCTCCCGCAGGAAAGCCGCGAGGCGTTCAGCCAATGGGTGTCCGCCTTCAAAAAGGGGCGCGAGGAGATCAAAAACACGATCGACAAGAACTTCAGCACCATCGAAGATTTTTTCATCCCGGCCAAACCGGCTGGCGAAACCCGCTAAGGCTCGCGGCACAAAATAATCACACAGAATTGCGCTGGGTTTTGGTTCGTCCGCAAGATCCATTCGCCGGTGCCCGGAATTGTGCCGGCGGATGCAGCGCGCATGAGGGGCCAAAAAACTCGCAGGGTGGGGGATTATTTTTGGCCGCGGCCTTACCCCCACCAACCCCCCAAAGGAGGAGAAACGATGGATCAAAAGCAGATTCTCAAACAGATGATCGATTTCAACAAGGCCACTTTTGATAACACCTTCAATGCCATGGTGATGCTCCAGGAGCAGGCCGAGCGGGCCGCCAACACGCTGATGGAGCAGGCTACCTGGCTGCCG
Source organism: Desulfobacteraceae bacterium (assembly GCA_011390985.1). Taxonomy (GTDB): domain Bacteria; phylum Desulfobacterota; class Desulfobacteria; order Desulfobacterales; family JAABRJ01; genus JAABRJ01. The sequence goes on along the minus strand of JAABRJ010000206.1, from coordinate 723 downwards.
GAAGATGGCAAGAAAGCCATCAACGAGTGGGTCAAGGCCTACAAGAAGGGGCGTGAGGATTTTAAAAAAGTGGTGGATGAAAACTTTCAAAAAGTGGAATCGTTTTTTTCCGGCGCCAAATAAAACCCCGCGGCCGGTAACGGGGGCCCGCCGATCGGCGATTTCGCCGAGCGGGCCCCTGCTCCTCACCCCCGGCAGGCGGCCCCGCAGTGGGATGCCCAGTGCAAAAACTGCTTTTCGCACCTGAACTGAAATGAAGCCCGAGTCCGTCGGTGAGTCTGGCTTGCGGGATGACCGCAGCCGTTTTTGCCGTCTGCCGGTGGACTTCAGGCAACGCCGGGGATCATCCCGGCTGCAAGGAGAGCCTCATGTCCACAACCCAAGTGCCCTTCAAATGGGAACCCTTTTTCTGGGAGCCTTACCTGCCGAATTACGACCTGACGGATATGGAAGAAACCATCTCCCGGGGGCTCAGCGGGTTTGAAACATTTTTCACGCTGCTCGAGAAAAACATGGGTGTCACCCCCTGGTCCACCACCGACGAATGCCTGAACCTGTTTCGGGATGCCTACGAAATCTGCCAGCGCAGCACCGCAAGCTATCTGGATCTTTTGGGCTGGGTCCCCAAAAACGACTATGAAACCCTGAGGACCCGCTGCAATGAACTCGAGGGCCAGACCGAAACCCTTAAAGCCATGGCCTCCGACAAGGACCGTGAGATCA
>JAABRJ010000205.1 GCA_011390985.1 Desulfobacteraceae bacterium | reverse complement strand
TCATCACCTTTGTTCAGGGCCAGCCGGTGACCGTGCCGGTCTACGAGGAGGACGGCTTCCAGTACCGACCCGAAGCCATCGCCGCCAAGCTGAGCCCGCGAACCAAGGCGATCTTCATCAACTCGCCCTCCAACCCCACCGGCAACCTCCTGTCCCGGCGCCGCATGGCGGCGATTGCCGACCTGGCGGGCAGCGGCGGCGCCCCCTACGTGGTGTCCGACGAGATTTACCACGGCCTGGTGTACGAAGGGAAAGAACACTGCATCCTCGAGTTCACCGAAAACGCCTTTGTCCTCAACGGCTTTTCCAAGATGTACGCCATGACCGGTCTGCGCCTGGGGTATCTGATCGTCCCCAGGAAGTTTGTCCGCCCGATTCAGAAAATTCAGCAGAATTTCTTCATTTCGGCCAACTCGGTGGTGCAGATGGCAGGGATCGCGGCGCTGAAGGAGGCCGGGCCGGACGTGGCACGCATGCGAGCGATCTACAACGAGCGCCGGCTGTTTATCATCCGGCGCCTCAAGGAACTGGGGTTTGGGCTGACCGTGGCGCCCACCGGCGCCTTTTACGTCTTTGCCAACGCCAGGCACCTCTCCCATGATTCCTACAAGCTCGCCTTTGACATCCTGGAAAAGGCCCACGTCGGGGTGACCCCCGGAATCGACTTCGGTCAAAACGGTGAAGGCTATCTCCGTTTTTCCTATGCCAACTCCATGGAAAACATCGCCGAAGGCATGAACCGGCTCGAGCGCTACAGTCACGCGGCGGGCTGAGGCCGCCGGCCGAGGGGTGCGACAAGACGGCCAGCGGCGCCGCCCCTCCGTCCCAAACAGCACCCGCGAGGACAGATGATCATCACCTCAGCCGAATTCGTCATCAGCGCCGCCGGACCGGCGCAGTACCCGCCCGCGGAGCTGCCCGAGGTGGCCTTTGCCGGGCGCTCCAACGTCGGCAAATCGTCGCTGATCAACACCCTGGTCAACCGCCGGCGCCTGGTGAAAACCAGTTCCACCCCCGGACGGACCCAGCTGCTCAATTTTTTCAGGATCAACGCGGCCTGCCACTTCGTGGACCTGCCCGGTTTCGGTTATGCGCGGGCCCCGGCCCACGTTCGAAAAAAGTGGGGCCCGATGATCGAGCACTACCTGGCCAACCGCACAACCCTGAAAAGCGTCGTCCTGATCATGGATGTCCGCCGCACGCCAGGCCAGGAGGAGCAACAGCTGATCGACTGGCTCAACGGGCGCGGGATCCCCCCGGTGCTGGTACTGACCAAGACCGACAAGCTTTCCAAAACCCGCCGGATCAGCCAGCGCCGGATCGCGGCCCAGACCCTTGGGCTCGCGCCGGAGGGCCTTACGCTGTTTTCCTCCAAAACCCGCGAGGGGCTTGCGGACCTCTGGCGGCTTCTGGACCGTTTCATCGAGGCGTCAACGTGAACACTTTGGAAGACCACCACCCCCGCCATAGGTCCGGCTTCGTTGGCATTGCCGGCCCGCCCAACGTGGGCAAATCCACACTGCTCAACCGGATCTTGGGGGAAAAAATATCCATCACCTCAAGCAAACCCCAGACCACCCGCAACCGGATTCTGGGCATCGCCCATCGGCCGCAGGCCCAGATCATTTTCGTGGACACCCCCGGCGTTCACGGGGCCCGCAAGGCGCTCAACATCCGCATGGTGGAGTCCGCGCTTGCGGCCCTGGACGACATGGATGTGGTGCTGCTGGTCCTGGACGCGGCCGCACCCGACCCCGCGTCCGAGAACCTCCTGGTCAAAAAACTGGACCTGCTCCGGCGGCCGCTGATCCTGGCGCTCAACAAAACCGACCTGGTTGCCAAACCGGCCCTGCTGGCGCTGATCGCACGCTGGTCGCAGGCGGTGGCCTTCGAGGCCCTGGTGCCGGTTTCAGCCCGCACCGGGGACCAGCTGCCGGCCCTGCTGCAGGCCTTGGAAGCCTGCCTGCCCCTGGGGCCGCCCCTTTTCCCGGCCGATGCCATCACCGACATGCCCGAGCGGTTTATCGCCGCCGAGATGATCCGGGAGAAGGTGTTCCGTTTCACCGGACAGGAAATCCCATACAGCACCGCCGTCACCATCGAGCGCTTCGCAGAGGAAACCCGGCCGGCGCTGGTCAAAATCTTCGCCACGATCCATGTCGAGCGCGACTCCCAGAAGGGCGTCGTGATCGGCAAAGGCGGCGCCAAGCTCAAGCAGATCGGCGTCGCGGCGCGCAGCGAAATCGAGAGAATGATCGGCGCCCAGGTTTACCTGAAGCTGCTGGTCCGGGTTGAGAAAAACTGGAGCCAGGACAGCCGGGCGCTGCGCAAATTCGGATACTGATGGTCGTTTCCTTTCATCCGCTCCTGGTGGCCGATTGCAACCTGCTGTGCGCAGGCCGGGACCCGGGTGAGCGTGAACGCCGCGCCGTTCAGCGTGCCGATGCGGTGATCCTGCCCCAGGGGTGCCGGCAGCGTCTCTACGAGATGGTCCGGGCGCACTGCGCAAACGTCTTTCCCAACTACGATGCGCGCTTTCAATTCCCGGGTAAAATCGGACAGACGCGCCTCTTCGAGTCCCTCGGCACCCGGCTGCCGCGCACCGTGGCGTTTGAAAATCTCGCGGCCCTGCGCCGGGCCGCGCCGGATTTGGATTTCCAGAAGTGGTTCCGGCTGCCCTTTGTTTTCAAGTTCGATTGGGGGGGCGAAGGCCGAATGGTTTACCGGGTGGATGGCGCCGCGCAATTCCAATCGCTGATCGCCCAGGCCGCGGAATTCGAGAAAACCGGCCAGCACGGTTTTGTGCTCCAGGAACACGTTGCCTGCCGCGGCCGATCCCTGCGGGTGGCCATTATCGGCCACCAGGCGCTGGCCTACTGGCGAATCCAACCGGCGGCCGACAAGTTCAGCACCAACCTGGCCCAGGGGGCCGTGATCGACAAGACCGCCGCCCCCCACCTGCGGCAGGCCGGGATCGACGCGGTCAGAGCGTTCTGCCGCCGCAGCGGCGTCGACCTGGCCGGAATCGACCTGCTCTTTCCAGCCGGCGCAGCACCCGCGACCCCCCTTTTTCTTGAAATCAACTACTTTTTCGGCCGCAGCGGGCTGGGCGGATCGGAGGCCTATTACACCCTCCTGGAAAATGCCGTCAGCCGCTGGCTGCACGACCTCGGCCTTCACCCCGGCCCCTGTGACCGGCCGCACAAGGAGGATGCCCCCCGGTGAAACCGTATGCCTATGATCTGGACGCAGAGGACATCCGCCGCGAGCGCGGCAAGGCCCGCGAATTACGCCAATCCCAGTGGTGGAAGCGCCGCCTCGCCAAGGGGGTCTGCCACTACTGCCAGGCGCCGACCCCGCCGCAGGAACTGACCATGGACCACATCGTGCCCCTCGCCCGCGGCGGCAAGACCACCCGCGGCAACGTGGCCCCGTGCTGCAAGACCTGCAACACCCGCAAAAAGCAGCTGCTGCCCATGGAATGGGACGCCTACCTCAGCGGCCGAAAGGTTTAAACCGCCGGCAAACCTTGGGCGGCTTCCATTGCTGCGCGGCGGGTTTCCAGGAACCGCGACGACCTTCAGAGATAAACGATCAGGGCCCCGCTTTTGGACTTTTTATGCTTCTCCCACTGGAAGGTCAGCACCTGCCCCCGGCGTTTCAATTCGGACAGTTTTTCGGCGACCGCGTCGGGCAGAACCGCCCGCCCCTGGGAATGCAACCCCTTACCGACGATGATGCGCACCGTGGCCAACCCGGCATGCAGCGCCCCGCACACAAAGGCCTCGGTGCGCTGCTCAGCCTGAACCGCGGTGCAGCCGTGCAGATCCAGTTGGCCCTGGGGCAGGGGGTGGGATTTGATCTGTTGGCGAATGCTCATCTTCTGAGCGCCGCTTCGTTCCTGCCGGATTTTTTCATCCAGCAGCTGCTGCAGATCGCCCTCGGCCAGCGACCGCTGCACCAGCCTGCCGAAAGGCGGCGGCGCTGACGGCGCCGAAGGGGTTCGGGCGGGGGCTGCCAGATCCGGTTGCACCCCGAAAAGGGTTTCGAGATCGGCCTCGGCCGCCAGGACCGGCAAGCCATGCCGGTCCTGGCGGGGCGCTGAGCCTGCCGGGTTGGGATCCGCCGCTTCTGCCGCCGGCGGCCCTGCGACGGGCTGTCGAGGCGGATCGGGGAGGTGCCGCCGCTCCACGCGCTCCGGCGTTTCCCGGCTGCCGCCCGCTCGGCTGAAAAGACGGCAGAGATCCTCGTCGCCCTTTAGAATCGGCAGCCCGTGGCGGTTGCGCCGGGCGCACGCGGCTTTCTCGGGCGGCAGCGCGCGGGCCGATGGGGGGCGCACCGGGGCAGGGGGGGCCGCCGGGGTAGCGCGCTGCCGGTCAAGGCGATCCGAATCGTTCTCCGTGGTGCGCCCGCGAATCCCGTTGGGGGGTTGCGGAGCGGGGTTTTTCCGTTTTTGAGCCGCAGCCGGCTGCAGGGGG
>JAABRJ010000204.1 GCA_011390985.1 Desulfobacteraceae bacterium | reverse complement strand
GAGGAAGGCCGGATCGCGCTGGCCCCTCAGCTGATCACGGTCACCAGCGACCTTTTCCGCATTCGGTCAACAGGGAACTTTCGGGAGGTTCAGACCACGGTCAACGCCGTGGTGCGGCGCGAAAAAAGCCCCGCAACCGGCCGTTGGCACTGCAAAGTCTTGAGTTGGCGGATAAATTGGCATATAAAGAGCTGGATTTCAAAGGATCACAGGCGGCCGGAACATGTGCGTGAATCCCGGCCAGGGATGCAGCCAAACGAATGAGCAAAACGATTCTCGGCCTCGATATCCGGCTCGACGGCGTTTCCGCCGTACTGCTGAAAAGCGGGCTGAAAGCCCCCCGGGTGATCGGCTTTGCGGACGCAGCGCTGCCGCCGGCGGACGACCCATCGCAGGCGCTCGGCCGGGCCCTGGCCGAAATCGGTGAAAAGATTGATATCGCCGGCTCTGACTGCATCGCCGGCCTGCCCGATCAGCTCGTTTCCTATCGCAATATCAGCCTGCCCTTTACCGACGAACGCAAAATCCGGCAGGTCCTGCCGTTTGAGCTCGAGGCGAGCCTGCCGTTTCCGGTGGACCAGGCCGTGTTGGACTTCTACCCGGTGCACACCGCCGACCAGACCCGTCTGCTGGCCGGCGTGCTGCACAGCGGGCAGCTGGGCGAGAGCCTGGCGGCGCTGGCGGCCGCCAGCCTGGCACCTGAAGCCGTGGGGGTCGGCGGATTTGCCGTGGCCCGCTGTCTTGCCGAGCGGGCGGGCGTGGACGGCCACCTGCTGTTAGTCGACATCGGCGCCGGCCAGGGGCAGGTGACGGTCCTGATGGCCGGCAAAATCCACCTGATCTACCCCTTTGCCACCGGCGAAGGTCTCACCGCCGCAGCCATCGGGGCCCACGTAGGGCGGGCGCTGGCGGCGCTCGAAGGCCTCAGCCCGGAGGACTGCCGCCCCGCGCGGGCGCTGGTGACCGGTGTCACTGCGGCCGACCCCGTCCTGCAGGCTGAAATCGCCGCGGTGCTTGAAATCCCGGTGGAAGTGCTGGACCTTGGGCGGCGCACGGCCGGGCTGCTGGTGGAACCGGGTGGCGAAGACTGGCAGCCGTGCCGTTTTGACCGGGCCCTGGCCTTGGCCCTGACAGGCACCGGCGGCAAGGCGGGCCTCAATTTTCGCCGGGGGGCGTTTGCGCCCCGCCGAAAGTGGGCCGAACACCGCACGACCCTGATTCGGCTGGGGGCGCTGGCACTGGCCGTGCTGCTGCTGGGGGCGGCGAACCTCGGGCTCGAGGTCTATTTCATGAACCAGCGGCGCAGCGCCCTGGACGCGGAAATTGCCGCGGTGTTCCGCGCCACCTTCCCCGAGGTCACGCGCATCGTCGATCCGCTGCAGCAGATGCGGGTGCAGCTGGCCGATCTGAAAAAAACGCTTTTTCTCCCGGGAGAGGGCGGCAATGCGCTGCTCACCATCGATATCCTCCAGACCCTCAGCACGCTGATACCGGCCGAAACCGACGTCGAGCTGACCCAGTTGTTGATCGGCCCTGAGAGTGTGCTCATTTCCGGCAACACCGACACCTTCAACACCGTGGACGATATCAAGAACCGGCTGGAGCGGCACCCCGGTTTCAAGGGGGTCACCATCAGTTCGGCCACCATGGAAAAGACCGACAGCCGCGTGCGGTTCAAACTTAAAGTTCAACTTTAATCCGGGGCTCTCTTTCCCGGCGGGGTGATCGCCATGGGGATTCAGCTCAACAAGCGGGAAAAGACCGTGGTTTCGGCGGCGGCGGCCTGCATCTGCCTGCTGGCCTTCTGGCAGTTCGCGGTGGCGCCCTTTTTCAGCAAACGCCAGCAGTTGCGCAGCGCCATTGCCGCCCGGACCCAGAGTCTGGTCGAGATCCGTGCGCTGCAGACCGAATATGAGGCGCTGCGCCGGCAGGGGGCGCTTTTTCAGAAGGAGTTTGCCCGCCGGGAGAAGTCGTTCACGCTTTTTTCCTTTCTGGACCGGTTGGCCGGTGAAAGCGGCATCAAGGCCAACATCACCTACATGAAGCCGTCCAGCACCGATCAGCCGGACAGCCAGTACAAACTCTCGCTGGTGGAGATGAAGCTTCAGGGCGTCAACCTGGCGCAGTTGAGCGGGTATCTTTACCGCATCGAAACCTCGCCCAACATGGTGGCGGTAAAACGGCTCTCGATTACCAAGACCGGCAAGGCCGCCGAAATGCTGAGTGCCGTGTTGCAGGTGGAGACATTGGAAATCTGACCCGCAAAGCGACCAACCGCCTGGCGGGCGGCCGCTTTGCGATGACCTGCGGTTGAAATCGGCGCCTGTCGAGGGACGCGATGCCCTTGCGGCGTTCACATTTCGGGAGGCCAGCCCCTGGGAACTGGAGCGCGCGGCCCGGATGGTCGATCTTGAGGTGGACGCCCTTCGATCCGGGTTCGGGGCCTGGCGCACAGATTTGCAGTCCCGCGCTGGGGGAGCGGCGCGCGGACGGCGGCGACTCGGTCGAATCCCTCTGGAAACCTGATCCTCATGAGCTTTAAACATCTGGCCACTTTACTGACGGTTGTGCTGATTGCCTGCGGCGTTTTTTTGGGGGTCGCCATTTTCCACAAGGTGGCCGCATGGAAGCAGGATCAGGCGCCGCCGCAGAGCCCGTCGGGCGCCTCGCCCAAACCGGCCGAAAAGGCGAGCCCCAAACCGCCCGTGTCGCGCTACCGCGCGATTGCCGAACGCAATTTGTTTCGGATCGACACCGGCAGCCAATCCCCGGCGGCCGCGGCGATCGACATCGAGGCCCTCAAACAAACCGAACTCAAGCTCAAGCTCTGGGGGACGGTTTCGGGCCAGGCGCAGGAGGCCTACGCGGTCATCGAGGATGCCCAAAGCCGGAAGCAGAATCTCTACCGTGTCGGGGACGCGATCCAGAGCGCCAACCTCAAGATGATTTTGCGCGAAAAAGTGGTCCTGCAGGTCGAAGACCGGGATGAGATCCTGCAGATGCAGGAAGTCCCGGGCAGCCAGGGCCCCGCCCCCCGGCAGATGCCGGAAGCACCGGGCGGCCAGGAACCCGCCCCCTCGCAGATGCCGGAACTCCCGGGCGGCGAGGAACCCGACCCCGGGGAAGGCGCCCCGGTGGCCGAGGCCCCGCCGGCTGCCCGTCCGCAGACCATCCGGCTGCGGCCCAACATGCTCGAGGGAATGGTCGGCGAGGGCGAGGACCCCTTCAAAAACCTGAATGTGCAGCCCCACCAGACCGACGGTGCGCCCGACGGTGTGGCCCTGACGGGTATTCAGCCGCGGTCGATCTTTCGGCGTCTGGGTTTGCGCGACGGGGATGTGATCACTGCCATCGACGGGGAGCCGATTCGATCGGCGGAGCACCTGACGGTAATTCTCGAAAAGCTCACCTCCGGCAGCGGGGTCAGCCTGGAACTCAACCGCCGCGGCCGTCCCACCACCCTGGATTTCCAGGTCGAATGAACCGCCGTGCTGCGTCTGCCGCGAACATCAATGAAAGAGGATTATGAACGGACTCGGCCAGTTTGATGGACCCGTAAAAAATCGAAGGTGGGGATGGCTGCTGATCGGGTTGCTGCTGCTGTTGCCAGTCGGCCAAACAGCGCGCGGCGCCCAGCAGGGCGGCGGCCCTGCGGCCGCGGCGGCCGACGCCGCACCCGACGGGGCCGAAAAAAGGGTTGCGATCGATTTCAACGATGTCGACATCAACGTCTTCATCAAGTTCATCAGCGAGCTGACCGGCAAGAATTTTGTGGTCGACAACCGCGTGCGGGGCAAGGTCACGATCATTTCACCGGCCGAAATCTCGATCGAGGAAGCCTATCAGGTGTTCGAGTCGGTCCTGGAGGTCCATGGGTATGCCACGGTCACCTCCGGGGAGATCATCAAGATCGTACCCTCGCCGGAAGCCCGCAGCAAGAACATCGAGACCCGCATCCGCGAGGAGGCCGGCGCCGGGCAGGACCGGGTGATCACCCAGTTGATCCCCCTGAAATACGCCGATCCCAACGAAATCAAACAGCTTCTCACCCCGATGGTCTCCAAGAACAGCGTGATCCTGGCCTACGCCCCCACCAACATGCTGATCGTCACGGACGTGGAATCCAATATCAACCGGCTGGTGCGCATCCTGCGGGTCATCGACGTCACCGGCATCGGCCATCAGATCGTGGTGGTTCCCCTGGAGTATGCCGATGCCACCAAAATGATCACGCTGCTCGAAACGGTTTTTCAGGACAGGGGGCGCGGCCGCAGGGTGGCCGGCGCAGTTGACGTTCAGACGGTCAAATTTGTCGCCGACGAACGCACCAACGCCATCGTGCTTATGGCGAGCGAGGTGGAGGCCGAACGGGTCAGGCGGCTCATCGCGCTCTTGGACCGCGAAACGCCGCGCGACAAAGGCAATATCCGGGTTTATTACCTGGAGTTTGCCACCGCCGAGGATTTGGCGGCCGTTTTGCGGGATCTTCCCAGCAAGGGGTCTGGCGCCGGGTCTGCAGCAGGGGCTGCGGCCGGGGAGGGTCAGTC
>JAABRJ010000203.1 GCA_011390985.1 Desulfobacteraceae bacterium | reverse complement strand
CGATGCGCAGCAGCGAGTCCCGGCTGACCATGCCCTTGAAGCGGCCGTCGCCGTCGACCACCGGCATGCGCTTGAGCGCCTTTTCGACCATCAGCCCGATCGCCTCTTCGATCAGCATCTCTTCACGCACCGTGACCAGATCGGTGGTCATGACCGCGACGGCCTTGGTTTCCATCAGGCAGCGCTGGAGGTCGCCGCGGCAGGCGTCCTGCTGGAAGGGGTGTTTGACCTTGGCCAGCAGGTGCCAGATCCCCTCATGCTCCGGCTTGAAGAAGCGCAGCAGATCACCATCCGAAATCAGGCCCAGCAACTTGCCCTCGGCGTCGACCACGACCACCCGCTGGATGTCGTTGCGATCGATGACCCGGATGACTTCATCCAGCGGGGTTTCGGGGGAGACGGCCTGCGTGTCCCGGCGCAGGATGTCCCCCACGCGCTTCAAGTGGGCGACCTCGATTTTCTGGGCCCCAAAGGCCTTCCAGTCGGGGGCCTCGCGCATCACCGTGCGGAAGATGTCAAGCCGCGACAGCATCCCCGCAAGGCGGCCGGCGCCGTCCACCACCGGCAGGCGTTTGACGCCCTTGGCCAGCATCAAATCCACGGCCTCCGCCAACGGCCGGTCATCGGCAATGGTGATGGCCGGGGTCGTCATGACCTCGGCGGCCTGCCGCGAGGCCAGCCGCGCCAGAACCGCTTCGCGGCGATTCTGATCGGAGGCCGCCAGCAGGCCCAACCGCAGGGGGAGTCCGCCTCTGGTGATCAGGTCCCCCTGGGTGATCACGCCGACGGGCCGGTTCTGCGCATCGACCACCGGAAGCCCCGTGAAGATCGAGGAGAGCAGCATCCGCACCGTATCATTCAGGGCCGTGGCGGCCGCGACGCTTTTGGGCTCGGGTGTCATGACGTCGCGGACCTTGAGCTGACGCGGAAAAAAAGTGTTGGGCGCCCGGTAGCTGAGGACATTCAAATCGTGCAGGACAACGATGCCCTCGCCGACCATGGCGTCCAAACCGTCCAGCACCCGGTCGGTCTCCTCGGCCGGAACGACGATGTAGATCCGGACCGGTTGGTTGAAAGACAGGACCTCCAGCCGGGTGGTCGCCACCTCGCCGCTTTCGTAACACCCCGCGATACCCCGGGTGACGATACAGCGCGCCGCGATCTTGAGACCCCGGATATACTGGATAACGGCATCCGAAACCGGCTTTTTCGCCCAACGTGCCGCCTCGCTGGTGAAAATTTCGATCGCCTTGTAATTCAACATCGCTGCCCCCTATCGCAGGCCTCCCAGCCAGATCCCGAAAAAGGTGAGGGCCTCCTTCCACTTGCGCTTGAAGACCTCCGGATCGCGCTCAGCACCGGCCAGAAAGGTCAGAATGATCGCCCCGGTGCCGGCCAGAAACTTGATCCCGGGCTCGTGCACCCCTAAAACTGTGGTGCCGATCAGGGCCCCGATGACCAGCTGCGCCACGGTGCCCACGACGATCTCGGAAAGGGTGGTGGCGATGCGCAGCCAGATCGAAAGCAGCGTCGCGATCAAGACCAGACCCAGCCACAGCGTCGCGAGAAACCAGGTTTCGGTCATGAGAATCTCCTTTCACTCGATGCCTCAAAGGTCCATGGCGGCCTTCTGAAGCTTGCAAGCGCAAGTTTAGCATATCGCCCCGACTGATCAATTGAAAAAGCACACATAAAACTGCCAGGTTGCAGGATAATGTCGAATCCTGTATTGATGAGCCGCCATCAGGTTGAGAATCTGCTGCACGGCAACCGTTCAAGTTGGCAGTTTCCAACCTATTTGGGAGGCCCCGGAACGCAGACCATAACTCATAACTGCGCGTGAAGCCTTTCAACAGATCTGAGCCGCAATCAAGGCGGCGGCCATCGGCCAGGAAACCGTGGTCGAGCGTTTGCTCAGCGCATTTCTCGCCGATGGCCACGTTCTCATGGAGGGCCTGCCCGGCGTGGCCAAGCCACGCTCGATCAAGACGCTCCCAAACTCACGGTGGGCAAGGAAAAGCTTGTTGATCCCGCGCTGCGCACCGCGGCGCCATCCAGCGGCGGTTATTAATGCTTTGGCGCCGACCGCGAGCAACCCGCAGGCATTTAATAAAAGAAGTCGCCACATGACAAGTCGACCAGTCAGGATATTCAAAAAATGTCTGCTGATGCACAGCCTGATCATTTTCCTGCTGACAGCAAACGCCGCCTTGGCCGCCGATCCGTTGCCATCCTGGAACGAAACCGCTCCCAAGAAAGCCATCGTTGCTTTCGTCGAGAAAGTGGCCCAGCCCGGCTCTCCGGATTTCGTCCCGGCCAGCGCGCGCATCGCCACGTTCGACAACGATGGCACGCTCTGGGCCGAACAGCCGATGTATTTCCAGGCATGCTTCGTCTTCGAGCGCATCAAGGCGCTCAGCGCCCAGCATCCCGAGTGGAAGGACAAGGAACCCTTCGTCGGTCGCCGCCCGATTTTCGCCTTCGGCAACTCCGACGGCGACCTCCAGATGCTGCAGTGGACGGCCGCCGGCAGCGGCGCGCGCTTCATGGGCATCGTCCACCACACCGACGCCGAGCGGGAGTGGGCTTACGACCGCGAATCCAGCATCGGCCGCCTGGACAAGGCGCTCGACGAAGCCAAGGCGAAAGGCTGGACCGTCGTGAGCATCAAGGACGACTGGAAAACAGTCTTCCCAAAATGAAGCGGGTTAGATAAAGTGGATTCGAATCCAGCTTCAGCCTGGACCCCCAATAGAGCCGATTCAGGCAGGCTCATCGAAAAGCCTGGGATTTCTATCACGGAACGGAGAGGTAAAACCAAAAACTTTAGATCCCATGAGTCGGCGTGGATTTTGTTCAAAGATCAACAGCAATCAAAAACTTACAGAAGGAGGTCTCCATGAAGTTCAAAGTCGGTTTTTGCAGTTTGGTTTTTTTCCTGGTTGTGATCCTCGCCGGCTCCCCGGCATCGGCCCTCGACGCCATCCCCGAACAGCCCGGTTTCAGCGGCTACATCCAACCCGGGGGGGGGTATTTGAGCATCAAGAGCAACACGGTGGCCAAGGTCCTGAGCTTCGATTTGTCGAATCAACGCATCGACAGCCTCGATGACGAACCCGACTCCGAGTCGACAGCCTTTTTCACGCTTCCGTTCAAGCTTGCCTACACCTTCGCCAACACGCGCACCGAGGTGTTTCTGGGCACTGAGGTGGGGGACCTGCTGTCCTTCGACACCGCCCAGCAGCTGGGCGTGAAACAGGACATCGGCTCCCTCGGCGTGTTCCAGGCCGGTCTGCTGTTCAGCGGAAACGTCAAGGTCTGGCGGGACCCCTTCGTAACAGATCAGAACCGGGATGACACCGGCCGCCAGAACGTCGGGGCTCAGCTGGTGTGGGACAAAATCTTGGGCTCCGACCTGGAATTGGAGTACGCCTTCCGGAAAGTGGACATCGGCAACGAGAGCAGCGGTGATTCCATCGTCGCGCTGACCAACTCCGATCGGGACCGCCTGGACCGCAACGGCACGGTGCACCGGGTGTCGGCCGGCTACCTCTTCAAGTTCGGCGACAATCACCAGCTGAGACCTCAAATCAGCATGAACTATGATGACCTGGACGGCGAGGCCATGGCGAACAGCGGCGTCGACCTGCAGTTGACCTATGTCTACAATCTGGACCCGATCACCCTGGCGCTCAACGGCTATGTCGGCCAGGCCGACTACGACAAGCGCAACCCGGTCTTCGGCAAAACCCGCGAGGACGACCGCTACGGCGCCTCCGCTACGGTCTACTACACCAACCCCTGGGATTGGTCCCTGCTCGGCAGCCAGTCAGCTCGGTTCTTCGTAACCGGCGCATACTCGGCGGCCGACTCCAACATCGATTTCTACAACCAGGAGATCGCGCTCGGCCTGGTCGGCATGGCGTTCCAGTGGAAATAGGCCCCTGAAGGCCTCAGGGCTGCTTTCGGCTGGGAGCTTATCCGGGGCGGAGCGCATCCCGACATGTTTCTGCCAGCTTGGAGGAGACCTTCCTCTTTGTCGGGGAAGTGGGAAGGATCACCCGCTTGCGAACAGATGGCAAGATGGACCCCTGCGGGTTCGGGTCGCCGCGGGCCGTTTGCTGGACCGAAAAGTTTTCAGAAGTAGCACAAAATACCGAAAACGAGTTCAGCCAGGAACAAGGGCTTATCGGCCGAAAGCGATAAGCCCTTGTTTTTGCATGCTGCCCGGGACGAGAACTGAACTCCTGCAGCACTGGACGCGGAAAGATTTCAAGTCTTTCCCCCCTTCCCCCCAGGGCTTTCCAACCTTTTGATAAAAACAACTATCCGATATTAACGGCAGGCCGTCAGGGCCTACCCCTCGAATACTGGGCCTCCAAATCTCAGCGGTTTACGCCGGGAGGTTCAGGATTTCGCACAGCGACGATCTGCTTGGCTGTCTATCGTACTTTAAAAGTACCTAATTTTTTATGAAAATTCGCCGATAAAACAAAAAAAAACGACAAATTTAAAGCCGCAAATTGCGAGCCTAAAACCTGCCATGGGATTTTTGAACGGCTGATAGTTTTAAGGCCAGCGGCCG
>JAABRJ010000202.1 GCA_011390985.1 Desulfobacteraceae bacterium | reverse complement strand
ACCTGCCCGAAATTCTCGAGCGCATGGACGCCAACCACCTCTACAGCATGCCGGTGGTGGCCAACGAGCGTTTTTTAGGGATGATATCAAAGGCCACCCTGCTGGATCGCTACCGCAAAGAGCTCAAGGTGCAAACCACCCTGCAGTGAGGGGGGTGACGGGTGTTCTTGGTTTTGAAGGGAGATCGCGATGGACATCCGCCTGTTTCACGTTTTCAGAAATACGCCCCTGGGCCGGGAAACGCTGCTGCAGTCCATCCATTTCTGCAAAACGGTCGGGACGTCGCTGCTGATCTACATCCCGAAGCACACCAAATTTCTGATGTACTTCGAAAATGACGTGGTCCAGGTGAACCTCGACAGCTCCTACCTGGCCGCGCCCCAGAGCGCCCGCCGGCATGCCCAGGAGCTGGCCGAAGCTGGCGGCATCGTCCCGTCCTTTCTCGACCCCAAGCATTTCACCACGTCCACGCTGCCGGATGTTCCCATCCATTTCGACTTCATGTGCTGCCCCCGCAGCACCAGCGTTCTGCAATCCAAAAGCGGCCTGGGCAACGCCGGCCCGCGGGTGCGGCGGATCGTCAAGGCCGCCCGTTTCGCCGTCCTGATGACCGGCGAGGCCTACAGGCAGTGCCAGCGGATTGCAGGGCAGTGACGACCCAAAACGGCCCAAAGGGCGCCTCCCGGGGGCTGCTGATCCTGCACCCCGGTGCACTGGGGGATGTTGTCGCCACCTTTCCCGCCATCCTGGAGCTGCGCCGCCGCTTTCGACCCGTTTCACTGCTGTGCCAGGGCCACATTGCCGCCCTGGCGGCCCGGTTGGGGGTGATCGATGTGCCTCTGGCGTTGGAATCGGCCGGTTTCGCGGCCCTCTACGGCGCCCCAGGATCCCTCCGGGCAGGTGGCCGGCTGCGCCCCTGCCGCCACATGCTCGTTTTCTCCGCCTGCCCCGAGCTGGCCGTCAACCTGCGGCGCTGTCTGCCCGGCGCAGCCTTGCACCGGATGGCTCCCCGACCATCGCCGGATCTCAAAACCCACGTTCTGCAGCATCTGTATGATCAGCTGGCGGCCTGCGGTCTGCTGCCCCCCGCTGCCCGCCCGGCCCCTGCAACAGGCCCCTTCCGCGCGAACCCGTCGCCACCCGGCGGGGATGCGCCCATCCTGCTGCACCCTGGCGCCGGCAGCCCGCGAAAACGCTGGCCGCTGACGTATTTCCTGGGGGTCGCAGCCGGCCTTGAAGCCCGGCGCTTGCAGCCGGCCTTTCTCCTCGGCCCGGCGGAGCAGGACCTCGCCGCAAGGCTGCAGGCCCCGCAGCACCCGAAACGGCCGATCCACCGGGTCGCGGATTTGGCAGCGCTGCAGCAGCTCCTGGAGACTGCCGGCGGGCTGATCGGGAATGATTCCGGCGTCAGCCATCTCAGCGCCTTTCTGGGGCTACCCACAGTGGCGATCTTCGGGCCTTCGAGCGCCAGACGCTGGGCCCCCAGCGGCCCGGCCGCGGCTGCGCTGCAGCCCGCGCTGGACTGCCGGCCCTGCTTTGAAACGAACCCGGCAAACTGCGAGGGCGCAGCCTGCCTGCACGACACGCGGCCAGAGACGGTGCTGGAAACCTTTCTTGGGTTGTACACACGCGGGTATGTGATAAAGGACGGCGGCGGGGAGGTTCAGCGCAAAACGCGCCCACACCCCACCGGCAGGGGCTAAAGGGGGAGGGGTTCCAAGAGCAGCTGCGCGGGGTAGAAAAGCCTTGCCGCTTGCACCACCCGGGGGCTATGGTCGGTCACCACCAGCCGGGGCGGGATCGGTGCGGTGGCCGCGACGGCTTCCGGTTTCATGGCCCGAATCACCGTTTCGGCCAGCGCCCCCGCCGCATCCACCAAAACCACCGACCGACCGAGCTTATGCTGGAAGACCTTGTGCAGCAGCGGCAGGAAAGCGCTTCCCAAAATCAGGGTGTCAACCTGGCGAACTTTCAGCGGGTGGAGGCATTTCTTGGCAATCCGCACCGTTTCCGGCTTTTTCAACCAGCCGGCGCAGATCAGGCTGGTCAGCAGGGGGCAGGCCTGGGAGTGAACCCGAACGCCGGGTGCAAGCGCCCTCAGCCGCGCCGGATAACCTTCCGCCGCCACGGTTGCAGGCGACGCCACCACCCCGATCGCCCCCCGGCGGGAACACCCAAGCGCCCGGCGGGCAGCCGGTTCCAATGGATCCCAGATGGGAACGCCGCTGCCATCGCGCAGTTCACGGGGCAGGCAACTGGCAATCGTGCTGGAGGCGATCACAATTGCGCGGGCGCCATGGCTCAAAAGGTAATCAAGGCCCTCGGCGGCAAAGCGGCCAACTGTTTCCGGGCTTTTATCGCCATACGGGCAGCGCGCCGTGTCCCCCCAAAAAAGCAGCGGCACCCCGGGCAGCCCGTCCGCCAGAGTCCGCACGAGGGCCAGCCCGCCGACCCCCGAATCAAGAATGCCGATCATGCCGCCCCCGCTGCTGCGGGCGGGTTGCCGCCCAGAGCCATCGCGTGGTATAAAGCGCCCTAATTTTTATCAAATTTCCACCGCTTCAAGGAGGATCGCATGTCCGCTGCTGCCGAACAGCCTTCGATGAACCAGAAAATTTTTACGCTGGGCTTACCGGTTGAAACCGTTTCACTTTACCTGCTGTGCTGCGCCCTGGCCGATCAGGGAACGACCATCTCCGAGGCGAATCTTGAAAAGGTGTGGACGGACTCACCCCAGCACCTGACCCGCAGTCTGGCGGAGTTGACCGCCCGCGGGATTATCGAACCCATCGCCGCGGCCGCCTTGCGCGTGAACCCGCCGGATCGATGGCAGGGCTAACCGCCGCCGTGGTCTCCGCTCGCCGCCAAGATCCTTTCGACACATTGGGCGATCTGCTGGGGGCTGAATTCGGTGCGCATCCCCGGGCAGGAGGCGGCCATGCTGAACCAGTTCTCCGGATGGCGTGCGACACTTCGAATAAACGGCCACTCCCGGCACATGCGGGGTTTTACCGGGTGAATCGCGCACAGACCGTCGCGCCAGAAAACACAGTAGCCGTTTGCGCCCTGCCCCAAAACCCAACGCGAACCCGATGGCTGGCAGTATCGTGCTAAAAAGCGTTCGGGCGAAGCCTTGACATAGCGGGCGATCACTTCGATATCGCTTTCGGAAACGTAGGTGCCGCCGAAGCCCCTGCAGCAATCACCGCACTGGCGGCAGGTGAAAAGCGCTTCCGGCGTAACGCGCGTCTCATACACTGTGACGGCCCTCCATGGCCCGCTTGAGGGTCACCTGGTCGACGTATTTGAGGTCTCCGCCGACGGGCACCCCCGAAGCGATCCGGGTCACCTTGACCGCACACGGCGCCAGGCGCTGGGCGATATAATCGGCTGTGGCCTCGCCTTCGATGCTGATACTCGTTGCCAGGATGACCTCTTCGACATGCCCGCCCCCAACCCGCGCCATGAGTTCGTCAATCCGGATTTCCCCCGGACCGATGCCGTCGATTGGCGACAGGACACCCTGGAGGATATGGTAAACGCCGTTGAACGCGCCCGATTTCTCAATCGACACCATGTCCGCCTGCTGCTCGACAACGCAGACCTGCCGGCCGTCGCGTGCCGGGTTGCTGCAGATGCGACACAGCTCCCCGTCGCTGAGGGCGCCGCAACGGCGGCAGAGGCCGATGCGGTCCTTGATTTCCTCGATGCTGCGGGCCAACGCAAGGGCCTCGCCCCGGGGCGCCCGCAAAAGGTGCAGGGCCAGGCGCTCGGCGGTTTTTTCACCAACCCCCGGGAGCCGGGCGAAATTTTTGATAAGCGCCAGGATGGCGGCGGGATAGTGGGTCATCTCACACCAGTCCCGGGATCTTCATACCCCCGGTGAGTTTCCCCATTTCCTCGGAAACCATCTCCTGGGATTTGGCCAGCGCGTCATTGACCGCGGCCAGCACCAGATCCTGAAGCATTT
>JAABRJ010000201.1 GCA_011390985.1 Desulfobacteraceae bacterium | reverse complement strand
AATCGAGACGATCTGCTGGCGCCCGTTGGCGACCACCCTGACCATGCCGCCGCCGGCGGTGGCCTCAACGGTTTTCTCCGCCAATTCTTCCTGCATCTTGAGCATTTTGGCCTGGAGTTTCTGGGCCTGCTTCATCATGTTTCCCATATTTTTCATGTTCTCGATCTCCTTGTTGTGGGGGCGCCGGGTGCCCGGCGACGGCCACCGGTGTTTCAGGCCGGGCGGTGAGGCTGTCTGCGGCGCCAGCATCTTGCGGGCAGGGCCTCGGACTACAGAATTTTCACGTCCAGCACCTCGCCGTCGAAGACTTCAATGGCATCGATCACCAGAGGGTGGTGGCGCGCCTCCTGTTTCAAGCGGGCGGCCTCACGCTGTTTTTCGCGCTCATCATCGCGGGCCTGCTCCTTTATCTTGAGAACCAGTTTGCGGGGGCCGCCGAAATAATCGCTGCAAACCGCCTCGATGAGCGCGATGCTCTCCTTGCGCCGCACCCGGTCCAGGGAGAAGGTGCTGCCCCGCAATTCGATTTCAACGACCGCCTCATCCACCCGCAGCAGGTCGCTGTTGCCAAGCACCGCTTTGAGGGCGGGGTCACTCCCGGACAGTTTC
>JAABRJ010000200.1 GCA_011390985.1 Desulfobacteraceae bacterium | reverse complement strand
AAACGGTCAAACGGACGGCCACGGCTGGTGCGCAAAAAAAAGCCCGGGAACAGAAGTCCCGGGCACAGCGTCACAGGCATTGCTGAACCCCCAGCAAACCGGGGGTGAAAAAATCAGCGCTCCTCACCCTCGCATCGCGACAGCCACCTTTCAGCCGGTGGGCAAATGCCGGTTGTCAAACGTCCTGGTCAATCGGGAAACTTAAGGGAAACCGTTTCCCCACCATCCTCGGATTTGAAGGAGATCTTGACCTCGAGGCTGCTGTCGCGAATCCCGAGCGCCAATGGGGTCTTCCCCTTTTGGGTTTCAATGTGCGTGATTTCTCTCAGGGCCCCGAAAATCTTCTCACCGACATTTTTTCCCGGAGACGGCAGTTCAGCTATGCGGTACTTTGCGGTAACCTTGATGTCCCCCTGCGGCTTTCGGGAAATAGTGATTTTCTTGGCAGAGCTGTTGACGCCATGCAAGGCCGCCAGGGCAATCCACTTCAGCGCCCCTTCATCCAAGTCGGCGTCATTTTTGACCTCGGACATTTCCTTCAAGGGGTCCGTGCTGGCGTAACAGTCGCATAATTCCTGGACCTTGAGGTGAAGATTTCTTTTTTCCTTCATTTGCCCCTCCTTTCACCGCCGAATCGGCAGGCGCGGACATCTGCCGGTGCCGAACATGGCCAGTGGAAGATGCCCCAAAAGTGTAGCGTAAAGTTTAAACAGCGGGAAATTCCGTGGGGGAAAGTTAAAACAGATTCTGTTCGATTCAAGCCGCACCCCTCCCTCTTTTAACCCCAAACCCGCCGGCAGCATTCTCCCGCTGGGGTGCGCCAGAGCATCTGGACCGACAGGCTGGCGGCCGTTTTTTCGCGGCGCCCTGCCGCGAGCGGATCACAGAACGCATTCTTAATGCAGGAAGGATGGTGGGGGAACGCCGGTTAATGGGGCGCTGACGGACGTCAGGGCACCTGCTTGCGGCAAAATAGGGGAGATGGGCCTCAACGCTGAAGGCAAAGCGCTCAGGGTGGTGATGGCTTCAGGGCCGAGAGGGGGCGGCGGTTTAAAAGTCCATGTGGGCCTCGGCGTCATCGGGGCCGCTTGCAAGGTCTTCAACGCCCAGCAGAGAAATAATTTTTTGACGAATCGCCTCAGGGGTGAACGGTTTCTTGACATAATCGGCCGCCCCTTGGGCAAGAAACGCTTTGACCTTTTCGCGGCTGCCCTCAGTGGTGACCACAAGCACCGGGATGGCCCGCAAAATATCGTCCTTTTTCATTTCCTGGAGCAATTCCATCCCGTTCATCTCCGGCATGTTATAATCTGTAATGACCAGGTCCATCCACTCCGTCTGCAGCAGGTTCAACGCCTCCCGCCCGTTGATCGCTTCAAAGAAATGGGCATTGCCGAAACCCGAGGCCTTGATGGTTTTGATGATAACCGTGCGCATCGGCAATGAATCATCCACGATCATGACGTTCACAGACATAGACTCCCCCTTGCCCGACGATCTCTTCCGGGTCTGGACTTGCGAAAATCAGTCGCGACTGGCAGCTGCCGCGCCCATTTACCCCAGGATCTTGACCAACTTCTCGGTGATCACCTCCTCGGTGAAAGGCTTGACCACATAGTTGGAAACACCGGCCTGGACCGCTTCGATGATGTTCTGCTTCTGGGCTTCGGCAGTCACCATCAAAAAGGGCAGATCCTTGAAAGCAGTGTTGCTGCGAACCGCTTTGAGAAACTCGATGCCCGACATTTTGGGCATGTTCCAGTCGGAAATGACCAGATCGACTTTTTCCTTCTCAAGTACCTTGAGGGCATTGTTGCCATCTTCGGCCTCGATGATGTGGGTAAATCCGATTTTTTTGAGAATATTTTTTAGAATCCGGCGCATGGTGGCGAAATCGTCCACAATTAAAATCTTGATTGTCGTATCCATCCACTCAATCCTTTTGCGTGATGATAAGGCCTGTTGCCCCCATGCGGTGCGCGCTGCGGGGCGGCGGGGGGGTCCGACGCACCGGCGCCGGCGTCAGGGCTCTATACAGACCTCAATGGTAAACTGCCCCGCCTCCGTTTTGAAGGGAATCGCGATAATCGGGCCGCGCGTGAAGTGGCTGATGCGATGATTTTTTCCGGTAATAACCGAGGGGACCGCACCCTTAAAAAGCCGGCCGGCTTCCTCCAGTTCGCGCCGTGCCTGGCCGGAAATCATGTTGGTCAACTCCCCCACGGCATCCGACACATCTCTGTTCAGATCGGATATTTCCTCTCCAAAGAGGTTGGAGACGATGTTTAAAATGCTTGCCTCATCAAAGGTCAGTGAAATCGTGCCGTTGGCCTCACCGGTCATACCGATTACACCGGTCACGTCCCCACGGGCCACATCGTCCACCTTGAGGTAGGGTTTCCCAGCCCAAGATGAGACCGAGGCCATCGTCCCGAGCACATTAAGGGTCGCATTGACAATCGCGTTGATCAGCGTTGAATCCATCACCTGTCCTTAAGGACCGGAGCCATCAGCAAAAATGGCCGGCAGGGCCCTGGCCTGCGAAGCTGTCGCCAAAAGCCCTGCGGCCACGCTGTGCCTCAACCCCGGGACTGTTTTTAGGGGCACGGAAATAAATAAACCCAAAAGAGCTCAGCGTTTTTTCCGGGATATTTTTCCGCTTTACTTATGGTTTGAAATTCGATGAACTGATTATCGTCCTTCCCCGATCGCGACTTTATAGACGCCAGTGCAATAATCCGGCAATAGGAATGGCATTTTTTGAAAATCGACCCTGGATTTTACACGCGAAGACGACCGCAGTTTTTTAACCCCTCCAGGGAGACCCATCACATGACCCCTTACGAGCTTTAGCCCGCAGCGATTTGGACCTCCCAGGGGGGCCCTAACCGATGACATTTATCTTGTCCCGCAATTTGCCGGAGCACTTGAAACCGACAACTTTGCGGGGCGGCAGAATCATTTCATCCCCGGTTGCCGGGTTTCTTCCTCTACGCGCCTTTTTTTCATGCACGCAAAATTTGCCGAATCCACTGATCAACACGTCTTCCCCTTTCCCGAGGGCAGATTTAATCAGTTCCAGGAGCGACTCGACCGCATCGATGGTCTTTTGTCTGGAAAACCCGAACCGTTCCTGAATCGAATCGACAATGTCATGTTTGGTCAAGGCCATGGAGTTTCCTTCGAGATGCTCAGGGTTGAGGAATGGGGCGCTTTGCTCACAACAGGATGAATCTCATAATATTCCCAATCAATCAAGTCCTTTGGAACAATTCTACTCCAAAGGGCCGCAAGCCTGTGCTTCCTTGTCCGCCGATCGGTTTGGCGCCCGGACTGATGGCCTTGGGGCAGGGGCGTTTTTACGCGTTGATCGGTAATCAAAAAGGGGTGCGCCGACAGTATCCGGGAGAAAAGCCAGCGTTTGGGTCCCGACGGGCAGGCATTTGAACCCCCCGCGCCGGGTAGCGTTCCAAAAGCTGTTTTCGGCGCTGCGCAGGGCATAGAACGCGAAGGGGTCATCCAGGGGCAGATGATCGAGGGGTGGGCCTCGGAAATCATGGTACAAGGATGTAACGGTATCGTTCAGGACCCATTGGATATCGAAGGGCTTTCCCGCACGTTTCAATGGATCTCGAACGACTGAGGTTCCAGGATCGGGCCAGCGGCATGCTCCGGAGCCGCCTGGATCATAGGAATGATTGCAGCATGCTGGCCGCGGCCATGGCAATACCCAAAACAAGCGTGATCTTGGCCGCCAACCGGGGCAAGGGCATCGGCGCCGGAGCAGAGCCCGAAGGCTGCCGCTGCCCGTGCCAGCGGCCCACCGAGTGGCGCCCAAGGTTGATGCAGCGCTGCAGCACCAGCCCGCCGTAGCACCCCACGGCGGCCACCGCGCCCAGAACAATGCCCACGATCAAAAGCACCAGGATGACGCCGACAAGCTGCAGTGCCGAGAGGTTGCCGCCCAGCGGTCCATTGCCGGCATGCACGAGGGTCAGCATCAGATCGGAAAAGGCCCTGAAGCCAAGGCACGTCAACGGAACGATGGCAGTCGAGAGAAAGACGATTCTGAAGGGGGCTTTAAGCGAGAGTGTGGAGAGAATGATGCCGTTGGCACCGGCAAGTATGACAAAATGGGTCGAATGGTGCAGAATTTCCGGGAAGGTTTCCCAGCGAAGGTAGAGCAGGTTGAAAAAAATAAGGCTGAAAAGGACCGTCAGACTAAAAATGAGGCCAGGACTCCAAAACTGATCGGCGGTTTGGCTAGTTTGCATGTCTGGTCTCCAAGCCGCAGCCCCTCTTCAATCATTATGGCTTATTTTTCGGATTTGCGCCAAGCTCCCCCCCGTCAGCTATGCCACTTGCCGCGGGCCCTTGCCAGCTTGAAGGCCGGCACGCAAACCGTCGCCGTGATATCCGCATCCCAGCTGCACCCTTACAGCCGGCGTTACAGGCGATTGCCCAAAGAGCGAAGACCGGGCCCCGGGCCGAGAGCGGCCTTGACCCCACCCACCTTGTAACCGGTTTTGGCCTCTGACTGCAAGTAAAATTTTCCAAGCGGACTGTCAAAGCGCAGCCCGTGAGGGGCAAGCCGAG
>JAABRJ010000199.1 GCA_011390985.1 Desulfobacteraceae bacterium | reverse complement strand
GCTCTGGTGACGGGCCGGGTCCCCGACGAGGTTCGGGCGGGGATTGCGGCAGCCCACCAGGTGGAAATCACCCCGCTGGACCGGCCCACGCGGCTGGATCCCCCATCGGGGGTTTACTGCCGAATCTTCTGAACCTGGGCTTCTGGCATGCCCAGTGCGAACGGGACAAGGGGCCAATGGAGACTTTTTTCAAGGTGACCGACCTGGAAAGCGTGCTGGCGCTGCGCCGCACCTTCCCGGTGGCGGCGACGGAGGAGATCGCACTCGGCGAGGCCGTCGGCCGGGTGCTGGCCGAAGCGGTGCGCTCGGACGTTGATTTGCCGGATTTCAGGCGGGCCACCATGGACGGCTATGCGGTCCGGGGGGCGTCGACCTTCGGCGCCTCGGAGGGCAACCCCGCCTACCTCGCCCTGCGCGGGGCCGTGCCCATGGGGCAGGACCCGGATTTTGCCGTCGGTCCGGGGGAGGCCGCCCGGATCGCCACCGGCGGGATGCTGCCCGCGGGCGCCGACAGCGTGATCATGATCGAGCACACCGAGGCCGTCGACGAGACCCTGATCGAGGTATACAAGAGCGTGGCACCGGGGCAGAACATGGTCGAAGTCGGTGAGGACGTCGCCCGCGGCCAGGAGATCCTCTCGGCCGGCAGACCCATCCGGCCCCAGGAGGCGGGGCTGCTGGCGGCCTTCGGGCGCGGACGCGTGAGCGTTTTCAGGCGCCCGGTGGTGGCCGTGGTGTCCACCGGCGACGAGGTGGTGCCGGTGGACCAGGTCCCGGGCCCGGGCCGCATCCGCGACATCAATACCTACACCCTCGCTGGGCTGGTGGCCTCGGCGGGCGGTGTGGCGCTCCCCTTGGGCATCGTGCGCGACGATCCGCAAGACCTGCGGACAAAATGCGTCCTGGCGCTGGCGCAGGCCGATATGGTGCTGATCTCCGGCGGCAGTTCGGTGGGGACGCGCGATTTTACCATCGAGGTGCTCTCCGGGCTGCCGGCGGCCGAAATCCTGGTGCACGGCATCGCCATCAGCCCCGGCAAGCCCACCATCCTGGCCCGGGTCGGGCAGCACCCCTTCTGGGGGCTTCCCGGTCATGTGGTCTCGGCGATGGTGGTTTTCGAGGTGGTGGTCCGGCCCTTTATCGAACACCAGGCCGGCCGCGCCGCCGGCCTGCGCCCCCGGCCCCGGCTGCCGGCGCGCCTGACCCGCAACCTGGCCTCGGCCCAGGGGCGCACCGAGTTTGTGCGCGTGCGCCTTATCGAGCAAAACGGCGAACTCTGGGCCCAGCCGGTGCTGGGCAAGTCCGGTCTGATTCACACCATGGTCCAGGCCGACGGGCTGGTGCGTATCGGGCAGAACACCGAGGGCCTCGAAAAAGGCAGCCCGGTGGCGGTCCTGCCGTTTCACTAACCTTTGTCAACCTGCGCCCGGCTTCCGGGGCGCCGGAGCAACCGATGGCATCCAAACGCAACGTATACCTCAACATGCAGACCCTGGCCGAGGCGCGCGCGCTGCTGTTCGCGCACTTCGGCGACTGCCTGATCCGCGACAGCGAAACCGTTGCCGTGCCCGAGGCCGTCGGGCGGGTGCTCTCGGCGGCGGTCAGCGCCCGGATCTCCTCCCCCCATTTCCATGCGGCCGCCATGGACGGCATCGCCGTGCGGGCCGAAGAGACTTTCGGCGCCAGCGAAACCCGCCCCGTCACCCTGGGCATCGGCGCAAACGCCTTTTTCGTCAACACCGGCCACGTGCTGCCCCCTGAAACCAACGCGGTGATCATGATCGAGCACGTCGTAATGGCCGCCGGCGAACGGGCCGTGATCGAGAAGCCGGCCTTTCCGTGGCAGAACGTCCGCAAGATGGGTGAGGACATCGTGGCCACCGAACTGCTGTTTCCCCGCAACCACGTGGTCACGCCTTACTGCGTGGGGGCCCTGCTCTGCGGCGGGGTTTACGCGGTGGGGGTGCGCCGCAGGCCCCGGGCGCTGATCATCCCGACGGGCTCGGAACTGGTGGATTTCTCGGAAACCCCGCCGGAGGCCCTGTTGCCCGGCCAGGTGCTTGAAACCAACAGCTTCGTGCTGGGCAAGCTGATCGAAGTCTGTGGCGGCGTCTACACCCGGCATGCCAAAATGCCCGACGATGTGGAGGGCATCCGCACGGCGGTTCGTGAGGCGGCCGCTTCGGGCGACTGCGATCTCATTTTGACGGTCGGCGGATCATCGGCCGGCACCAAGGACTATGCCCGCGAAGTCGTTGCCGGGCTGGGGACGGTGCTGGTGCACGGGGTGACCATCATGCCGGGCAAACCCGTGCTGCTGGGGGCCGTCAACGCCAAGCCGGTTTTCGGGATGCCCGGCTACCAGGTGTCGGCGATCGTGGCCTTCGAACAGTTCGTGCAGCCGCTGCTGCACCGGATGCTGGGGATCCCGGATGATGAGCGGCCCCAGGTTGTGGTCCAGCCGACCCGCAAAATCGCCTCCAAGCTGGGCGTCGAGGAGTTTCTGCGGGTCAAGCTGGGCATGGTCGGCGAGCGCATCGTGGCGACCCCGCTGCCCCGCGGCGCCGGCAACATCACCTCGCTCACCGAGGCGGACGGCATCCTGCGGATCCCCCACACGGCGGAGGGGGTTTCCGAAAACGAGCCGGTGACCGTCGAACTGCTGCGGCCGCTATCCTCGATCCGCAACACGATCGTGATCGTCGGCAGCCACGACAATACCCTGGATGTGCTGGCCGACCAGATCAAGGCGGCCCACAGCGACGTCACCATTTCCTCCAGCCACGTCGGCAGCATGGGGGGGCTGATGGCGGTCCGCAAGGGTGTCTGCCATCTGGCGGGCTCGCACCTGCTGGACACCGCCACCGGCACCTACAATGTGCCCTACATCCGAAGGCTGTTGGCCGACACGCCGGTTTGCCTGGTGAACCTGGTGATTCGTGAACAGGGCCTGATGGTGCAGCCCGGAAACCCCAAGGGCATCCGCGACATCGCCGATCTGACCCGGCCCGACGTGAACTTCATCAATCGCCAGGGCGGCTCCGGGACCCGCATTCTGCTGGACTACAAGCTTCAGCAGCTGGGGCTGCGGCCGGAAGAGATCACCGGGTACCGCAGCGAGGAGTTCACCCACATGGCGGTGGCCGTGGCGGTGCTCAGCGGCGCCGCCGATGCGGGGCTCGGGATTTACGCCGCCGCCCGGGCCCTCAAGCTGGATTTCATCCCGGTGGTGACCGAGCAGTACGACCTGGTGATTCCGGTGGCCTATCTGGATTCGGAGAATATCCGCATTCTGCTGGAGACCATCAACACGGCGGAATTCAAACGCGCCGTCGGCCGGCTGGGCGGCTACAGTACGGACAAGACCGGCACCTACGTCCTGTAGCCGGTCGGGCGATGGGGTCTGCGGGCCCCGCCTGGGGGGCGGATGCGCTACCGCATCATCGATCATACCGCCGATACCGGGATCGCGGTGTCGGCCGCAGACGGCCGAAGCCTTTTTGAGAATGCGGCCCTTGCGCTGTTTGACTTGCTGACCGATCTGGACCGCGTCGTCGGCACCGAAACCCTGAACCTCACCGTCGCGGGCCAAGACTGGCCCGACCTGATGGTCAATTGGTTGCGCGAGCTGCTCTATCTGTGGGTCGGACGGGAGTTCCTGGTCAAGGCCGTCCGGGTGCACGGGCTGGATGAATACCGCCTGAGCGCCACCCTGGCGGTCGAACGTTTCGACCCCGAGCGGCACGTGATCAAAACCGAAATCAAGGCGGTCACCTATCACCAGCTGGCGGTGGCCTCGGGGCCGGGCGGCTGGCGGGCGCAGATCATTTTTGACATCTGAGGCCCGGCGCCGGCCGTCGTGTTGGGGTGCAAAACGTCACGGGCCGCTTTTCCCACCTGGAAAAGCGGCCCGTGACGTTTTGTCTCTAATCGAAAGAGCGGGAGCCTCAGCTTTGTTCCGGCGTAAAAACGTCGCTGCAGACCTTCCATTTGCCGTCTTCGCGCGTAAGCGTCAAGACCTGCTCGACCTCGTAGGTTTCCCCCAAGAAAAAGAGCTTGGCCACATAGGCAAACACAGGGTTGATGGCGGTTTTGCGCTCGGCCGTGAGGCGGACCTGGGCCGTCTCCTGGTCTTTGGCAAGGGTTTGGGTCTGGACGTGATAGAGTTGGCTTTTCAGGAAGCTGGGGCCGAATCCGCGTTCGCGGGCCTCGACGCTTTTATGGTAGAGGAAGTCTTTCACCAGGGCGCTGTCGGCTTGCAGCCGCTGGCAGAGCATGGTCTCCATGGCGGGATCCAGGGCATAGAAGGCCTTGCTGAATTCCCTTGCGACCCGGCCGGGTGGGGCGTTTTGATCCGCGAAGACAAAGAGAATCTGCAGAAAAACCGCCAGTAGGATGGTGCCGCCGATTACCGTGAGCCTGATGCCCTTCGCCATTGATCTGTCCTCCTCTTGGATGGCCTTCTGGGTTGCCCGCCGAGCGGGCCTGTCCTCAAAATGGATCTTTGCATACCATGGAAGACCCGGTTTTACAAGTTTTTTTGCGCGCTTGAATCCCCGGCCGAAAAGGCCGCGCAGCGCCACCGCCGGCGGGCAAAAAAACGGTG
>JAABRJ010000198.1 GCA_011390985.1 Desulfobacteraceae bacterium | reverse complement strand
CCTATGCCGATCGGCGCAAGGCGGTCGCGGAGATTTTCAGCGACCTCAAGAAACGGGTCAGCCGGGACATGATCCTGAAGGAGGGCCGCCGCATCGACGGCCGCAGTTTCGATGAAATTCGGCCGATCAGCTGCGAGGTCGGGATCCTGCCGCGGCCACACGGCAGCGCCCTGTTTACCCGCGGCGAAACCCAGGTCCTCGGGGTCTTGACGCTGGGCTCGGGCCCCGACGAACAGCGCGTGGAAACCCTGAGCGGCGAGGAGTTCCGCCCCTTCATGCTGCACTACAACTTCCCGCCCTTCTCGGTGGGAGAGGTCAAACGCATCGGCGGTCCCAGCCGGCGCGACATCGGCCACGGCGGCCTTTCCACCCGCGCCCTTGAGCGGGTCATCCCGGCGAAGGAAGCTTTCGACTATACCATCCGCCTGGTTTCCGAGGTCCTGGAATCCAACGGGTCGTCCTCGATGGGAACGGTCTGTGCCGGCACCCTGGCCCTGATGGACGGGGGTGTGCCCATCAAGGCGCCGGTATCGGGGATCGCCATGGGGCTGGTCAAAGAAGGCGACCAGGTGGTGATCCTGTCCGACATCCTCGGCGATGAAGACCACACCGGGGATATGG
Organism: Desulfobacteraceae bacterium; assembly: GCA_011390985.1. Lineage (GTDB taxonomy): Bacteria > Desulfobacterota > Desulfobacteria > Desulfobacterales > JAABRJ01 > JAABRJ01. The sequence goes on along the minus strand of JAABRJ010000198.1, from coordinate 2,720 downwards.
ACTTCAAGGTCACCGGCACCCGCGAAGGGATCACGGCCCTGCAGATGGACATCAAGATCCACGAGCTTTCACGCGACATTCTGACCAAGGCCCTGGAGCAGGCGCGCGTGGGCCGGCTCTTCATCCTCGATAAAATGCTGGCCGCCCTGGACAAGCCCCGCAACGAGATCTCCAGCTTTGCCCCGAAGGTCTATATCGTCAAGATTCACCCGGACAAGATCCGCGAACTGATCGGACCGGGCGGCAAGGTGATCCGCGCCATCCAGAGTGAAACCAACACCCGCCTGGAGGTGGATGATTCGGGGACCGTCAAGATCGCGGCGACCACCCAGAAGGAAGGGGACGCCGCCTTGAAAATGGTCAACGACATTGTCATGGATCCCGAAGTCGGCGCCATTTACGATGGTACCGTGGTCAAAATCACGGATTTCGGCGCCTTCGTGCAGATCATGCCGGGAACCGACGGGTTGTGCCACATCTCGCAGCTGGCCGCCCACCGGGTGAAGAAAGTGAGCGACATCGTCAAGGAAGGCGACACCCTCAGGGTGAAGGTCCTGGAGGTCGGGCGGGATGGTAAAATCCGCCTGAGCCACAAGGCCGTGCTCGAAGGGCAAAATGAAACCGACGCTTAAAAAGACCATCCTGCCCAACGGCGTCCGCATCTTAACCCTGAAAATGCCCCATGTGCGCTCCGTGTCCATGGGGGTCTGGGTAAATGTGGGCGCCCGTGACGAATCCCCTGCGGAAAACGGGCTTTCGCACTTCATCGAACACATGATTTTCAAGGGAACCGAAAAGCGCTCGGCATTTCAGATCGCAAAGGAATTCGATGCCATCGGCGGACAGACGAATGCCTTCACCGGCATGGAGACCACCTGCTACCATGCACGGGTGGTCGATGCCCATCTGGAGACGATGGTCGACATTCTGTCCGATATCTTTCTGAACTCAACCTTTGACCCGCTGGAAGTCGCGCGCGAGCGGCTGGTGATCTGCCAGGAAATCGGGATGGTCGAAGACAGCCCCGAGGAATACGTGCATGTGCTGGCCGGCACCGATTTCTGGGGGGACAGCCCGCTGGGCCGCTCGATCCTGGGAAGTCGTGAAACCATCGAGACGTTTGGCGCCGAGACCATCAAGGCCTTTTTCGGTCGGCTCTATCACCCCGGTCAAATCGTCATTTCCGCGGCCGGCAACATCGACCACAACCATCTGACCGACCTTCTCGGCGCGCCGTTTGCGGCCATCCCACCGCCACCGGCGGCCTTCCCGCTGCGCCACCCCTCACCGGAACGCTCGGGCCTGTCGGTGCACGCCAAAGCGCTCGAACAGGTTCACCTGTGCCTCAGCACGCGGGGGGTTTCCCTCAAAGCCGAGCAACGCTTTGCCCTGTCGCTGCTCAATTCACTGCTGGGCGGCAACATGAGTTCGCGCCTTTTTCAGGAAATCCGCGAACGCCGGGGGCTGGCCTACTCGGTCTACTCCCATACCGCCTCCTATGAGGATACGGGCATGTTCGGGGTTTATGCCGCCGTCGAACCGGACAAGGCCCTCGAAACCGCCCGACTGATCACCCAGAGCCTGCGGGCGGTGAAAGCCGCCCCGGTCGGCGCCGCGGAGCTCCAGGATGCCAAGGAGTACACCAAGGGCTGCCTCCTCCTGGCCGCTGAAAGCACCGACAATCAGATGGCCCGAATTGCCCAGAGCGAGCTGCTCTTCGAGCGCTGCATTCCGCTGGAAACGATCCTCGAACGCCTGGAGGCCGTGACCGCCGAAGACATCCTGGCGCTTGCCAACACGCTGTTTCAAACCGACCAGACCGCCCTGACAGTCCTCGGCCCCCCCCTGGAGGCCGCCCCAGAGGCCTTCAGGGACTGCCTGGCGCTCTGATGCCCACTCCCGGCTGCGGGAGAAAACAGGACCCGCCCATGGAAAGCGCTCCAACCATCAGGTTGTGCCGGCTCCGGCCGGATCAAGACGCCGATGTCCCCCTGCCCCGCTACATGACCCCCCTGGCGGCGGGGATGGACGTCTGTGCGGCCGTGGCCCAGGCGGTGACGATTGAACCGGGGGCGATTGTTCTGATCCCCACGGGCTTCGCCATGGCGCTGCCCCCAGGCTACGAAGCCCAGATCCGGCCGCGCAGCGGGCTTGCCGCGCATCACGGCATCGGGCTGATCAATTCGCCCGGGACCATCGACGCCGATTACCGCGGTGAGGTGCAAATCCCGCTCATCAACCTGGGCAAAACGCCTTTTACCGTGCGGCGCGGCGAGCGCATCGCCCAGATGGTGATCAACAGGGTCTTCCAGGTTCAGGTGCAGCTGGCGGCCCGCCTGGACGACACCTCCCGCAGTTCGGGGGGCTTCGGCCATACGGGGGTCTGACGGCATGCGCCGCGCCGCGACCCCGCCCAACACTCCGAAGCCTGACCCCGCACCGACGCCGCTGACGGTTTGTGTTCTGGCCAGCGGCAGCAGGGGCAACGCCATTTATGTGGCCGATGCGACGACCGCCGTCCTGATCGATGCCGGTCTTTCCGGGGTTGAAATCGAACGCCGGCTGCGGTCGAGGGGGCTTTCCCCCGACCGGCTGAATGCGGTTCTGGTCACCCACGAACACGACGACCATATCCGGGGGGTCGGCGTGCTTTCCCGTCGCTACCGGCTGCCGGTTTATATCACGGCGCCCACGCTGAAAGTCGCCGGCGCCCAGCTGGG
>JAABRJ010000197.1 GCA_011390985.1 Desulfobacteraceae bacterium | reverse complement strand
GGGCAGCCTGCATGAAGTCCGTGCCTTTCAGTGCGGCCACGGTTTTCAGATCGAGGCCCTGCACTTTCGTCCCTTTGCCCTCTGCCACGACGCCGAAGACCCGGCGGGCTTCACCGTCAGCGGAAACGGCACCAAGCTCGGCATCGCCACCGACCTGGGCATCGCCACCGCCCTGGTGCAAGAAAATCTGAAGGACTGCAGCGCGCTGATCCTCGAGGCCAACCACGATCCGCTGATGCTCGAAAACGGCCCCTACCCCTGGCCGCTCAAGCAACGCATCAAAAGCCGCAGCGGGCATCTGGCCAACGGTGAGGCCCGCCAACTGCTCAGCGCCGTCCGGCACGCCCGTCTGCGTCAAGTGATCCTGGCGCACCTCAGCGAGAAGAACAACTCACCTGAAAAAGCACTCGCCGAAGTCGGTCTGGCCCTGCAGCAGGCGTGCGGGATCGGTCTGACGGTAGCCTCCCAGGAAACAGCCGGCCCGCTGATGCCCCTGCTCTGAACGGGTATCCGAAAGCGCCGATTTAACCGGCCGGCGAAAGGCTGCCCGACGTCACTTGGAGACGAACCCGCCGACCAGCAGCAGGATGGCCCCGCTGCCCACCAGGAGAGCAAACAGCGGCATGCTCACCACGTAATCCAGCCCGCGGTCAACCCCCAAAAGCGCCACCTGGTCGATCCAGCCCAACTGACCGCTGTCCAGAACATCCCGCAGGCTGAGGCTTTTCCAGACTTCCTCGGTTCCCATCAGGGAGGAAATCGCCTGAAACCCCAATACGACCAAACCGCTGAGGGTCGTCAGAAGCCCCACTATCGTCAATTTTGACATGATCTTCCCTGCCGGCAAATTTGCGGTGTTATCGAAGCCGCGCACCGATGGGCCTAACGGGCGCCTCAGGCTTCAGGCTGTCCGCTGACGCCGTGGACAACGGCCGGCAACCGTGCCACCCGTTCGCGGGCAAAGCGGCCTGCGGGGGAAAGCCGCAGATAGGCAGCCCCCGGAGATCGCGGGGCCAGGCGGCCGGATGCAACCGCCTGGCGCAGATACCCTGTACAGATCGGTTTTAGGGGGGCTATCCTTTAACACCGGGTGGGTTGCGGGCAGCAGGCGTGCGGGGGGCACACCAGCTCTGACGGTCATGCGCACTGCAACCGGCTTGGCCTCAGAGCAGCCGCTGGTGGAGGGCCTCGAATTCGCCGCTCAGCTTGTGGCGCGGATCAAAATAAATCATGGGCTTTGCCGCCGCGTGCGACTCGCGAATCC
>JAABRJ010000196.1 GCA_011390985.1 Desulfobacteraceae bacterium | reverse complement strand
TCTCGGTCGCCCAGGAGTGCAGGACGCCCCGGGGGCCGAAGACCTTCTTGAAATTGGGGAAGTCCGCTTCCGGCGGGTAGTCCACGTTCTCCGGCTCCTCCTCGGCATTGAGGTGGTAGAGGTTGCCGAAGAACTCGTCGAAGCCGTGGGCCGTGGGCAGGTACTTGTTCTTGTCGCCGAAATGGTTCTTGCCGAACTGGCCGGTGGCGTAGCCCAGCGGCTTGAGCAGCTCGGGGATGGTGGCGTCCTCGGCCTGCAGCCCGATGTCCTGGCCGGGCATGCCCACCTTGGTGAGGCCGGTGCGGTAGGGGCTCTGCCCGGTGATGAAGGCCGCGCGGCCCGCCGTGCAGCTCTGCTGACCGTAGGAATCCGTAAAGCGCATGCCTTCGTTGGCGATGCGGTCGATGTTGGGGGTGCGGTAGCCCATCAGGCCGTCGCTGTAGCAGCTCAGGTTGGTGATGCCGATGTCGTCCCCCCAGATGACCAGAATGTTGGGTTTTTTCTGTTTTGCCATGGGTCGTCTCTCCTTTGTTGGGTGTTATTGGATTCAGTAGCGTCACGGGGATACGGGCTTGTCCGACGCAAATGGTTCACGTCTTGCGCTGCGTGCCTGCATGGGTCGTATCGGTCCCGTCCCGGCCATGGCATGTCTTGAACGCGCGACCGCTGCCGCAGGGGCAGGGCGCATGGCGGCCGGCCTTGGCGAAAGCCTCTGCCTGCTTGCCATCTTCTTGCGCCAGGACCTGCATTGCGGGAATTTTTGGCTGCACCTCGCTCAGTTGCGCGGATTGGGCAACGGTGTGGATCATGATTTCCGGGGAGCGGCGCAACAGACTTCTGGCACCCATCACGACCGTAAAGCGGATCGACTGCAGGTGGTCATTCAGGGCTTCACGGTTCTTCCAGGCCCCGATGAGAAGAAAATCGCTTTCGTCTTCAACCTGCTGGTAGACGCTTGAACTTTCGCAACCCGGCTCCATTTTCATCTGCGCGGCGAGCGATTGCAGGGTCTGCCGGAGCTCTTTGGCTTTTGGCGCCAGCGCCTTCAATTTGAATAAAGTCAGGATCATCCGGAATCCCGCGTTGACCACTCGAGCGTTGGAGGCCGCGCCTACTGGCGCAATGGTTGAAAAGAGGAATCCACGATCGATGCCAGGGGCGCCAATCAGGATCAGAATTGTTATAACAGACTGATAAAATTAAAAATTGATGAGGTCGGTGAACTTCGGGGCTCTGGGGCGGGGGCGGGATTTTTCGTGAAATATGGAAGAAGCGCTAAATCTCGCGGAAATTTTAAGGCCGTTGTCGTGTCGTAACGGGGCGAAGGCGCCGATGCAACCCATATCCGCAGCCGCTCCCAGACAGGCAAAGCGGGCGGGGTAAGGCCTTGCGGACAGGGGACCGAAATTCCGCCGCTATGCGGTTTGCGTTTTTTTGATCCCCAGCTTGTGCATCCGTGAGCGCAGGGTGGAAGGGTTGAGTTCCAGAATCGCGGCGGCGCCCTTGGGACCATCGATGCGCCAGTTGGTTTTCTCCAGCACCCGGATGATGTGCGCCGTTTCGATTGCTTGCAGGCCTTTCAGCGGCTCTGCAGCGCTTGTTGCGGGGTGGCAACAAAGATCATCCGCCAACCGCAGCTTGGACCCGGAGCTGCTGATCACCGCCCGTTCGATCACGTTTTTGAGCTCCCGCACATTGCCCGGCCAGGGGTATGCCTGCAGCCGTTTTTGAACATTCTCCGGGATGAATTCGACCGGCTTGCCCATCTTTTTGGCGGCTTTTTGCATGAAATATTGGGCGAGCAGCGGGATATCCGCGATCCGTTCCCGCAGGGGCGGGACCGTAATCGGAAAAACATTCAGGCGGTAAAAGAGATCTTCCCGGAAGCGCCCCATGCGGACTTGCGCTTCCAGATCACGATTGGTGGCGGCGATCACCCGTACATCGACGACCATCGTGATGGAGCTTCCCAAGCGCTCAAACTCTCCGTCCTGGAGCACCCGCAGCAGTTTGCCCTGCAGTTCCAGCGGCAATTCACCGATCTCGTCGAGGAATAGGCCGCTGCCGTCGGCAACTTCGAAACGACCCCTGCGCCGGGCCTGGGCCCCCGTAAAAGCACCGCGCTCGTGGCCGAAGAGTTCGCTTTCGATCAGGTTTGCCGGCAGAGCGGCGCAGTCGACCTTGATCAGGGGCCGGGTCTTGCGCAGGCTGTTGTTGTGGATCGCCCGGCAAATCAATTCCTTGCCGGTTCCGGTTTCGCCAAGAACCAGAACACTGGCGTCGGTGGCGGCCACCTGTTCGATCTTGTAGAGAACGTATTGGATGGCGGCGCTCTGGCCGATGATGCCCTCGAAATCGTGTTCCAGCCGGATCTCCTCCTGCAGGTAGGCCGTTTCGGCTTCCAGCCGGGTTTTCAATTTCTCGATCTCCGAGTAGGCATTGCGCAGGTCGATTTCCGCCAGTTTGCGATGGGTGTTTTCGATGTGCGATATGATGACCCCGTCTTTGCGGCCGGAAAACGGGATGACGCGCATCAGGAACCACCGCTTGGCGGTCGGCGAATCGCAGGGGTATTCCAGCGTGAAATGCTCACGGGTGCCCGCCAACACCGATTGAATCCCAGCCAGCGCGCTCTCGGCCAGGGCATCGCCGCTGTCGGCGCTGCGACGGCAGATAGCGAGGTAGTTGACGCCGCCGCCGATTTGAGCGCCGGATGTCGCCCCATTTTCGAGGGCAAACTTACTCCAGCTTTCATTGACGTCCAAAATGATCCCCTGTCGATCCAAAACGGCGATATGGAAATTCAGGGAATCGAGTATCCGCCGACTGAAATTCCGGCTTTGCAGGAGGGCCGCTTCAGACCGCTTGCGTGCCAGCGCATTGGCAATGATCTCGGCGATCATCCCATAGCGGCGGATCAGGGCCTGCGGCCACTCTCTGGGGCGACTCACCATTGTCAGCGCCAATGCGCCCTGGAGTGTGCCGCCGGTCGTAAAAGGGATCAACACCCCCGATTTGATGCCCAGCGATTGGAGATAGGCCTTCTCTGCTTCGGCTTCTGCGGGCAGGTCGACGGGATCGGCAAAATGTACCGTCTCACCCGTTACAATCTTTTTTCGGGCCCAGGTGAGCTGGTCCACTTCAGGCTGTGGCGCCGAGGGTGGGACGCCGGAGGCGTTGAAGGAATGGACCGCCGTCAGCCGCTCGCCGGTGTCTGAAAGCTCGAAGACCCGGATGCGATCCACCCCGAGGTATTCACCGAGCAGTTTCAGTTCTTGGGTGATCTGCGCGTCCACCCCCTCCGGGGGCAGGTGGACGAAGCGCGCCGAGAGTGCGGAGAGCAGCTCCTCAAACGCCAGTCGCTCCCTGAGCTGAACTTCGGCCCGACGCCGCCGCCCGCGCTGGATCAGAAGATAAGAAACCAATCCGCTTTGCAGCGCAAACAGAAGAATACCCGCGACCACGTGCCGGTGGTAGAGATCCCAGAAGGACGGCGTTTTGAATCGGACGACACTCCCGGCGGGAAGCTGCCCCTCGGGGATTTGCCAGCGCTTAAGGGCGCGCCAGTCAAAGAGGTCGAGGTGTGTGCCGTGCCCCGAAAGCGGGATATTCCCGGGTTGGGCGCCGCGCAGGATCTGCAACCCGATGTCACCGGCCTGGACGCCCAGCATTTCGTAGCTGAGCATCCGCCCGCCGAGAACCCCGCGGCCCATGTAGGTGTCGAACGCCCCGTAGACCGGGACGTTGGCCGCCTCGGCCAACTGGGCGGCCACTTCGGAGGGCAGGTGGCCCGTGCCGTTGCCGCCCAACATGAAGAGGTAGAATAAAACGACCGTGTGGTCGGGCAGGTTGCGGACTTTTTCGGCCACCGCGCCCAGCGGCAGGCGGGTCAGGTAAATGAAATCGAGTCGGTTTGCGTGGGATTCAAATGCTTTCCGGATTTTTGTCTCCAACGACAGCTCGATGCTGGAGGCGCCGTTGACAATGGCGACCCGCCGGGTTTCCGGCTGGATTTTGAGGATCATCTCCAGCTGTCCGGCGAAATCGATGTCCGCCAGGGTGCCGGTGAAATTCGCGGGTAGTTCCAGACGGCTGAGTTCTTCTTTGAATACACCGGAAAAAACAACGGGGGTTCCCGAAAAAATTTCAGCGCCATGCGCGATTGCAAAATCCAAGGCCAGGCCGCTGAAGGGGACGACCAGGTCGAGGCTGGTGTGCGCGTATTTTTGCTGGTACAGCTCAGCCAATTTCCGGTCGTGGGCCTGGCTGGTGTTGCGGAAAAGATCCATGTGTTCGATGAAATAATCGATGTGAAATTCGCTGCCGGCGGCGAGGGCCGATTGGATGCCCGCTACGATCAGAGGGTGGGCCGGTGTATCGCTCTGGCTGGGCAGAAGGATCAGGACGCGTTTTGCTTCCAGGGGCTCACGCCCCGCGGCCGGCCATGGGAGCAAGGTAATGAGGACGGCGGCCAGCACCAGCAGCTGTAAATTGCGAATGACGCAAAGGCGGGTGCGGAAGCGTTTCACAGGGCGGATAATTTTCATGCCATCAAACGTGAAGGGCCGGTCAGGGGTTCGCGGCGGCGTTCAGTTCGGGGGGCTCCCGGAAGGGCTCGATACCGCCCC
>JAABRJ010000195.1 GCA_011390985.1 Desulfobacteraceae bacterium | reverse complement strand
CCCCCTGGTGGTGCTGTTCGCCCTGATTCTCGGTGCGCAGTTTGGTATCGGGGGCATGATTGCGGCCGTACCCCTGGCCAGCGTCATACGGGTATTGATCCTGGAATTTTACTGGCTGCCCGTGGAGCATCGGGAATCGCTGCTGGCAGCCGCAGCGGCCGGGGAACGGGCAGTGCCTGCGGGCCGGTCAAAGGAGGAGCAATGATGGCTCAAGCGTGTGTCACGGTTAACCTCAGGCGCGGTATCTGGCAGGCATTCGAAGCGATCGCCGCCCAGCAAGGCAGCGGCACCATCGAATTGATCGACAATGTGTTGATCGACTTCATTGTCGACAACGTGCCCGACTGCCACAGCTATGCGGACCTGATCGACGAAAACGACTTCATCAAGCCGCTGCCCGACTGTTGCCGTACTTGAGGTCCCGCGGCAGAAAATTTAGGAGTTCAACGATGCAGCTGCGCATTGACCATGTCGCCCTGGCCGTAAGAGACTCTGCCGCGGCCAAGGCTTTTTTTGAGAAGGTGTTCGGCGCCCTTCCAGGCGCCGGCGCAACGGACAAGCGCCTGGGCTTCAGCTGGCGGGTGTTCTCGCTGGGCGACCTTTCCCGCCTGGAACTGATCGCCCCGCTGGCGGCCAAGAGCTTTTTAGAGGGATTTCTGCGGACGCGCGAAGGCGGCCTCCACCATATCACCTTTCACACCGACGACATCCATGCCGCAAAGGCGCATCTGGAGCGCTGCGAGGTGCCGTATTTCGGTTTCAGCGAAGCCGACCCCAACTGGATGGAGCTGTTTATCCATCCCCGGGATGCTTTCGGGGTCCTGATTCAGGTGGCGGCATTTGACCCCGATGCCTTTCTCGCGCCCGAGGCCAGGGTTGGCCCTGAAAAACGGTGGGCACTGGCGGCGACCAACCGCGGATGTCGCCTGACGCTGGCCCACCCCGGAGGCGGCAGGGTCGCGCTGGAGCTGAACCCCAACGAAATCGAAGCGCTGATTGCCGACCTGCAGCAGCACCGCATCGGCAACTGACGGGTCAGGAGGCTTCCGGCGGCAAGGGCACGGCCGCAACACGGAGGCCACTCTGGGGCATGCAGGCCTTGCGCTGGCGGTCATTCCGAAAAAATTCAAACAACCTTCCAGAGTACGCGCACCGACGGACGTCCCCCATTTTGCGAAGGATAAAGCCGCGCGTGCCGTCCTCGCCGTCGTTGCCGAGCCGAAACAGGAGCAGGCGCCGGAGTTCGGCATCCTCCCGCTGGCCGAGGGGCAGCAGCTGCACCAGCCGTTGAAAGGCCGCGGAGGAACCGTCCCGCCGCTTTTCCGGATAGATGATATCGGCGGACATACCTGTTTCCTTTTAAAGGCCAGTTTGGTATAAAAAAAACAATGCGTTCGGAACTGCCCGTAAGATAAATTTGGCTCTGCGATTGTCAATTGGAAAGCGAAGGCGCCAAGTTGCTGCGCAGCGCGCTGCGGTGAACCCGGAATCTGCACCAAGAGGGGGGTGGCATGAAAGACGGTTTAGACGTAATCATCGTCGACGACGATCCCGATGTGTGTGAAGTCCTGGCAGATATTATCAACCGTTTTTACGAATGGGGAAATGTATTTGTTTTTTCGGACGTCAACGAGGCGGCCATCTACTGTCTCAACCGGGATGTCGGCATCGCTATCTTGGTTGTGGATGTCTACCTCGGAGAAAAAACGGGTTTTCAGTTTCTCGACACCATCTCCAGGCGGTTTCCAACCGCCCACGAAGACACCATCATGATCTCCGGCCATGCCAGTGACGATGTGGTCGACATGTGCGTTGCCTCAAACGTCAACCATCTGCTTGAAAAGCCGATCCGCCCCTTCGCCCTGCAGCTGGCGGTCCGCGCCATCACCTCCAAGTATCTGCGATTCGCCAAAAAACTGCTGGAGGACGAGTGCTATTCGCAGGAGTGCGTCAAAATTTTTCAGTAGCCAGGGCGCTGGCCACCGACGCAAAAACCCTGCCCCTCACGGCGCGACGTCCCGGTAGAGCACCAGCGCGGATCTCCCGATTTTTTTCAGGCGGTAGTGCTCATTGGCAATCCGAAAGCCCCTTCGGGCCCGCTCGCGCGTGAGCCTGTGGGCATAAACGCTCAGAGGATCCAGCTCGGGAAGCACGGCATCAATTCGCAGGTTGCCTTCAGCATCAAGGCCCCGAAAAACCAAGCGACTGCGGCCGATCGAAACCGATCGGTCGCGGTGCAGCACCCAGACCTCGACCGGCCCCGCCGCGGGGGCTGCGGGGGACTGGGGCAGCAAAGCGTCGGTGTCGTTTCGGAAACGCAGATCGGACAGCTGCCCGGGGGTCGGTTCCGGAACCCCCAGAACCGTCGCCAGCCCGTAAACAGCCCCGAAGGCCAGGAGCCCGGCTCCCGTGAGGGCAAGCAGTTGGATCCATGGTGATGAACGCATCTTTCGCATGGGTGTCGGCCCCTCCGGTGGACGCTTGCCCCATCGTTCCCCGGGAAGGGCGGGTCGCCCTTCCCGATTAAAGGCAACTTTTTCAAATCAATATTTAAAAAAATAACGGCCCGCCGCGCCGCCGTCAACAGCTTCTGCAGGACGCTGCACGCCAGGGGCCATGCCGTTACCTTACGGGGCCTGGGGGTTGAACTTTCAGTCGCTATTTTGACGGGGTTAAGCCGCACCTTAGGGATCGGTGATCTTTCCGGTTCGCCCGCAAGCGCGGCTTAGATCGAGAGGGGGTTTTGTGGTCAGAAAATCATTGTATTGGGCGGATGCCTATGTTGAAAAAAAACTGTCAGCCAAGGAGGCCATCGGCCGGATCCGGCCGGGGACCCGGGTCTTTATCGGGTCTTCCTGCGGTGAACCCCAGCACCTGGTCAAGGCCCTGGCGGAGGGCTCCAATTTTTTTCTTGATCTCGAAATCGTAAGACTCCTCACCCTGGAAACGACGCCGCTCTCGCTGATTGCAGACCATTCCAGCGGCCAGCACCTCAATATCCGCTCCTTTTACCTCGGCTCGGCCGCCGCGGCCAACATCAGCGAAAAGCGCCGCTTCATCACCCCCATCAACCTTTCGGCCATCCCGCGGCTTTTCAAGAGCCGGCGTCTGCCGATTCACACCGCACTGATCCAGGTATCCCCCCCCGACGATTTCGGCTGGATGAGCCTTGGCGTAGCCGTCGATATCACCCTGGCGGCGGCCCAGTCCGCCGATTGGGTGATTGCCCAGGTCAACCCCCGCATGCCGCGAATTCTCGGCCAGAGCTTCATCCACGTCAACGACGTCGACGTGGTGGTCGAGCATGAGGAGGAACTGCTCACCATCGGGGAACTCCCGGAACTGGGTACCGCGCGCAAAATCGGCCGACTGGTCGCCAGCCTGATCGAGGACGGCTCCACCATCGATATCTGTTTAGGCGCCACGCCCCACGCGACCCTGATGGCACTTTCCGACAAAAACGACCTGGGCATCCACTCCCAGTATCTCACCGACGGCATGATGACCCTGGTTTCCAAAGGCGTCATCACCAACCGTCGGAAAGGCTTCAACGATGGGCAGATCGTGGCCAGCAGCGCGGTCGGGACCACCAATTTCTACGAATACCTCAACGACAACCCGTCCATCAATTTCTATCCATCGGATTACGTCAACAATCCCGCCATCATCGCCCGGCACAACCGCATGGTTTCCATCAATATCGCCATGGCCATGGACCTGACCGGCCAGGTAGCGGCGGACGCCCTGCCCTACAACCATTTTTCGGGGGTTACCGGCATGGTCGATTTCATGCGCGGGGCGGTGGCCGCCGAGGGCGGCAAATCCATTCTGATCCTGCCATCGCGGCAATTCGGCACCCACCGGAGCCGCATCGTCCCACAGCTGCAGGATCTGGCCGTGGTAATGCCCCGCGGGGATGTTCATTACGTCGTCTCCGAATACGGTGCGGTCAACCTTTTTGGAAAAAGCCTGCAGGAAAGGGCCATGGCGATGATCAGCATCGCCCATCCGGATGATCGCGACGCGCTTTTCTTCGAAGCTCAGAAACAGGGTCTGCTCGGACCGGAGCGCACCCCGAAGGAGACCCTGCAGGGCATTTACCCGGTTCAACTGGAAGAAAAAATCGACATCGGCGGTGAGACCGTCACCATCCGAGCGGTAAAGCGGGTGGACGGAAGAAGGCTCCAGGAACATTTCTACAACCTGGCGGAAGAGGATGTCATCTCGCGTTTTTTTCACCTCAAGAAGCGTTTCGGCAGCAGCGAAATGGAAAAAATCCTCGAGATCGACTACGTCAAAAATCTGAGCATCGTGGCGCTGGTGGGAGAATTTGGATTTGGCAGGATTATCGGGGTAGGCGAATATCTATTGGACCCCTCCAGCAACATGACCGAGGTGGCCTTCACGGTCCAGCGCGCCTACCAGGGCATGGGTATCGGCCGGCTGATCATCAAAAAGCTGGCCGAGGCGGCCCGCGAAAACGGCATTTCCGGTTTCGTGGCGTACACGGCGCCGGAAAACAAAAAGATGATCCACCTTTTTCACAGCCTGCCCTTCAGGGTCAAAACCACGTTCGAGGAGGGCTTCCTGGTCCTGACCACTCGTTTCGAGACCCTCAAGGAGGGATAATGC
>JAABRJ010000194.1 GCA_011390985.1 Desulfobacteraceae bacterium | reverse complement strand
CCGGGGCGCTCGCTTTCGATGAAATAGGCCAGGAAAAGCGGCTGGCCGTCCATCAGTGTCCAGACCAGTTTGACGTTGGCCTCGGGGCACCGGTTCTCCTGCACAAGGCTCGCGATGTGACCCCGGATGCGCCCGTCGGGCTGGTTTAGGTCCAGCCTCAGCAGGTGGGCCGAGTGGCGCATGCGGGCCATGTGGTGTTCGAAAAAAAGCGGCACCCCGGCCGCCACTTTGATGACCTCGTAGATCGATTGCCCGTTGATGGCGTCGAAAATGCCGTTTTCGGACGCTGGGCGCAGCCGATCGTTGTGAATCAAGAACTCTGAGACGGCGTCGTTCTTCAATGGCTCTGTCCTGTCATGGCGACGGGAATTGTCCCGGCACGAAGCGTCAAAATTGGTGAAGTCAAAAGTTAAAAACCAGACAGTTTCTACGGAACTGTCAAAGGCCTTCGTGGGCCGTTCGCCTGATAATTTCGTCCTGCAGCGCGTCGGTAAGATCGACGAAGTAATCGCTGTAGCCCGCCACCCGCACGATCAGGTCGCGATAGCGCTGGGGTTCCTCCCGGGCCAGGCGCAGGGTCGCGGCATCCACCACGTTGAACTGGATGTGGTGGCCGTCCAGCTTGAAATAGGACCGCACCAGGTCGGCGATCCGGGGGATGCCCTGGGGGTCCTGGAAGATCCGGGGCAAAAACTTCTGGTTTAAGAGGGTCCCGCCGGTGCGCAGGTGATCGATCTTGGCGGCGGACTTGACCACCGCCGTGGGGCCGTTGCGATCCGCGCCCTGCACCGGTGAGATCCCCTCCGAGAGCGGCTCCCCCGCCCTGCGCCCGTCGGGCAGGGCGCCCACCAGGCTGCCGAAATAGACGTGCACGGTGGTGGGCAGCAGATTGATGCGGTGAACCCCGCCGCGGGTGTTGGGCCGGCCGTCGACCGCCGCAAAGTAGGCTTCGAATATCCGCTTGAGGATCTCATCGGCGGCATCGTCGTCGTTGCCGTACTTGGGGGTCTCGTTCAGCAGCCGGTGCCGCAAGTCCGCATGACCCGCGAAATTCTGCCGCAGGGCGTCCAGCATCCGGTCCAGCTGCAGGCTGCGGCCCTCGTAGACGTGGGTCTTGAGGGCCGCCAGGGCGTCGGTCAGGGTGCCGATCCCCACCCCCTGGATGTAGCTCGTGTTGTAGCGCGCCCCGCCGGCATTGTAGTCCCGCCCCCGGGGGATGCAGTCGTCGATTAAGAGCGAGAGAAAGGGCACCGGCATCAGGCGGGCGTTGATGCGCTCGATGATGTTGTTGCCGCGGATCTTGATGGCGATGAAATGCCGCAGCTGGGTCTCGAAGGCCGCGAACAGGTCGTCGAAGGTCGCAAAGCCGGCTGGCTCGCCGCTGGCCGGGCCGAGCGTTTCACCGCTGACCGGGTCGACCCCGTTGTTGAGGGCCAGTTCGAGGATCTTGGGCAGGTTGAAATAGCCCGTCAGGACGTAGCTCTCTTTTCCGAAGGCGCCGCTTTCCACACAGCCGCTGGCCCCCCCGCTGCGGGCGTCTTGGATGGATTTGCCCTGGCGCACCAGTTCCTGGACGATGGCGTCGGTGTTGAAGATCGACGGCTGGCCGAAGCCGGTCTGGACGATCTTCAGCGCCCGCCGCAAAAAGCGCTCCGGGCTTTTCTTGCTGACCTGGACCATGCTGCTGGGCTGGAGCAGCCGCATCTCCTCGATCACGTCCAGGATCAGATAGGTCAGTTCGTTGACCCCGTCGCTGCCGTCGGCTTTCACCCCGCCGAGGTTGATCAGCGCAAAGTCCACGTAGGTGTTGCTCTCCTTGGCGGTGATGCCGACTTTGGGCGGGGCCGGGTGGTTGTTGAATTTCACCCAGAAGGCCGACAGCAGTTCCTTGGCCTGCTCGCGGGTCAGGCGCCCGGCGTCAAGGTCGGCTTTGTAGAAGGGGTAGAGGTGCTGGTCCAGCCGGCCCGGGTTGAAGGCGTCCCAGGGGTTGAGTTCGGTGATGACCCCCACGTGCACAAACCAGTAATATTGGAGAGCCTCCCAGAAGGTGCGGGGGGCTTCGGCCGGCACCCGTCGGCAGATGGCGGCCATCGCCTGCAGCTCCTGCCGGCGCTCCTCGCTCTCTGCCGCGGCCGCCAGGGTGTCCAGGGCGTCGGCATGCCGCCCGGCGAAGACGATCAGCGCGTCGGCGCAAATGGCCATCGCCTGCAGCTGCTCGCGTTTGTCCAGGGCCTCGGGGTCGTTCAGGAAATCCAGGGCGTCGATTGCGGCGCCGATCTCGGCCTTGAGGTCGTTGAATCCCTTGCGGTAGATCGTATCGCCCATGGCCGTGTGGCCCGGGGAGCGCTGTTCCATGAACTCGGTGAAGACCCCGGCGCGGTAGGCGGCCTGCCATTCACGCGGAAGTTCGCGGAAGAGGCGCTCGCGGATGGACTTGCCCTGCCAGAAGGGGATGATCTCGTCGCGGTAGATCCGGCGTGTGGCGTCGTCCACACGGAAGGCCACCTTCTCACGGGCATCGAGGGTGTCGAGGTCCTCAAGGCTGTGCAGGCAGACCTCGGGGTAGGTGGGCGTGGCCTTGGGGGCGGGGCCGCGCTCGCCCACGATCAACTCGCCGTCGGTGATGCACAGCGCCTTGCGGGTCATCAGGTAGTCGAACAACCGGGCGCGCTGAATCGGCACCGGTTCCTTCTGAGCCACGCCGCTGCGGTAAAACTCGGTTGCCAGCTGCGCCCGTTCAACGCTAACCGTTGCCGGGGCGGACACGCTCTGCTCGCGCAGCCTGCGGATGCGGGTGCTCATCGATCAGCCTCCCACCTGGACCTGGAGTCCACGAGACGTCAAAAAATTTTCCACGGCAGCCACCCGCCGAGCGGTGGGCGGCTTGAGGACGCGGAGTTTGTTCTCTTTCCCCAGCCGCCGGTACTTGCCGGCGGCCGCGGCGTGATACGGCAAGAGGTCGATGCGACTGACCGTTCCCAGGGAGCGCACCAGCCGCGCCAGCTGCTCGAGGTTGTCGTTATCGTCGGTGATGCCGGGAACCAGCGCAAAGCGGATCACGACCTTTCCACTGCCGGCCGCGATCTGCCGCAGGTTCCGGAGGATCGGCCGGTTGGAAACTCCCGTGTGGCGCCGGTGGGCGCTTTCATCCAGTATCTTAAGATCGAATAGCCACAGGTCAACCAGGCCCAGCAGGGCCGCCAGGGTTTCGACCGGCGCGTAGCCGCTGGTGTCCACTGCGGTATGGATCTCGCGCTCCCGGCACGCCTGCAGCAGCGCGTGCAGGAAGGCCGGCTGCGACAGCGGCTCGCCGCCTGAAAAGGTCGAACCCCCGCCGGAGGAGTCATAAAAGACGAGGTCTTTTTCGATCTCCCGGACGACCTCGGCGACCGTGACGCGCCGGCCGATGGTTTCGGCATCGGCGGCGCTCGGCCCAGCGCCGTTTTTGGCGGCCATGGGCTCCGGCTGCCGGTTCTGACCCTCGGGGTTGTGGCACCACCAGCAGGAAAGCGGGCAGCCTTTCAGAAAAACCGTGGTGCGGATGCCGGGGCCGTCGTGCAGGGCGTACTTTTTGATTCTGAAAATGGTGCCGGTTGCGGGGGACATCTTCGAATCGCTGCAATCTTCTGGTTTTTGGTGCTATTGCAATGGGTTGAAAGTTGGTTTGGAAGGGGCAGTATACGGACATCGGGGGCGGGTTGCAATCCTTTTCGGGGGGCGGCCTGCGGACCGGGATTGCGCCATAGGCATCAGCTTTTTATGCATTGACTCATTGTGTATATTCATGATATACACATACCATGGTTAAGCCCAAAAAAATATTGGAAAATTGTACTGGTTTTGAATGGGATCAGGGCAATAGTACCAAGAATTGGGATCAGCATGATGTTTCAAATGGAGAATGCGAGCAAATATTTTTCAATAGACCTTTAATTATTAAACGGGACAAAGAGCATTCCAAAACTGGAAATCGATATTACGTGCTTGGTCGTACGAATGTAAATCGTCTGCTTTTCGCCGTTTTTACAGTTCGTAACGACAAAATACGAATCATTTCCGCACGAGATATGACGGATACGGAAATTGAAAGGTATCTAAAATGAAAAAGGAAATACCAAAATTTAAGAATGAAGCTGAAGAGCGTCTTTTCTGGCAAAAACACGATTCATCAGAATATGTTGATTGGTCTGATGCAAAAAATGTAATTATGCCTAAACTTAAGCCTTCGACCCGATCAATATCCATACGTCTTCCTGAGTCCATGATTGAAGAACTTAAAGTACTTGCGAATAAACGCGACGTGCCTTATCAGTCGCTGCTTAAAATGTTCATCTCTGAGAGAATTAACGCTGAATTGCACCGTTAAGGGTCGCGGCAAAAAATAATTCCACAATATGGCGAAGGATTTTGGTTCGTCATCAAGGCCCATCCGTCGGCGCATATCGAGAAATCTGCCGGCGGGTGTAACGCCGAGGACGGACCAAAAGACAAGCAAGATGTGGAATTATTTTTTGCCGAGGCCCTTAAGCTCAAACAGCCAAAGGGCCTTTATCGCCGGCTGCTGCGATGCTCGGCCCGGGACGACGGGATATGAACCCCCGGCGGCATCAAGCCTTGGAAATCCAGCTGTCG